>NZ_JAKRFQ010000059.1 GCF_022347985.1 Photobacterium sp. OFAV2-7 | reverse complement strand
GCCTCCAGCATCACAGTGCGGCCGCGATTGGCTTCTTGTTCTGCACGGTTGGTGTATTCCGAGGCATTGGCGCTGCTTGAAGCCACTTCCTGGATGGTGGCAGAAATTTCATTCATCGCCGTCGAGATCATCTCGATCTCCTGGTATTGTTGCTGCATACCGTTGGCATTTTCAGTGGCTGCCTTTTTCAGCTGCAGGCTGGATACGCTCAGCTGCTCGCTCGATTTGATGACGCTGCCCATCATGCTAGCAAATCCCCAGCGGGCCTCGTTGTAGTCGGTATAAAGCGCGCCGACTTCGTCGCCGCTGTCATCAGACGGCAATGGCTTGGTGAGATCGCCTTTGGCAAACAGCTGCAGCGCTTCACGCAGTGGCAACAGAGGTTTCATCAGGTATTCGTTGACGTAGAGGTACAGGCTTCCGGATAGCAGCATCAGCATCAGGATCAAGCCCAGCGAGATCTGCATTTTGACCGTCACGCTGGCATTGCTGGCCGTCTCCATCATCTTCACGGCGGTATTCATTTCCTTGAGAATAACCGGAGATCGCTGATACAGCTCTCTTATCAGGGTGGCATTCTCTTCGCTGCGAAGCTTGCTTTCATCTACCTGCAGCAGCTTTTGGATACCGGCACGATATTCAAGCCATAGCTCGTTTACCTTGCTAAACTGGGCTTCAATCTCAGCGGTCTTAGGCGCTGAAATCCCTTGTTCCTTGTCGCCGTTTCTCAGCAGGTTCATTGATGACTCAAACAGTTTAATGGTCTTGTTCACTCCCTCTTGCTGTTCCATCCCGGACTGTACCAGCAGGACTTCCTTGGCAACCCGTTGGGACAGCATTCGCTGGCGTCCGGCTACGTTGATGGTTGCCGCATCGGCTTCCATCCCGTAGTAGATAATCCCCATCGCGCTAAACCCGGATAGAACTAAGATGACACTCAGCAGCAATAGCTGCGCCTGGATACTCTTGAGGCCGATAGTCTGAAGTAGCTTTCTTATTATTTTCATTCTTTTTATTACTCTTATCTTTAAATAGTTTTGATTTAATTCAGTAGACGTTGCCATGGTGCCGCTTACACCACGTCGAATTGGCACTCCACTCGCCAACGCAACCCGACTTGCTGAGCAGTCGCTATCGGGGCAATCACTGAGTTTTGACATCAGGCTGGTTTTGATCGCGACACAGCCCGTCAAACAAATGACAAAAGCGTCAAAACACAGACATACTACAATAGAGGTATAAATAAGGAATATGGTTTCAAATCAAAAAGTCGCGTGAATTATGATTTATTTGGTGCATATTTGATCAGGCATCAAGTTTTAATTAACTGGGCAGGCACCTCGTCAAGAAACTGACACAAATCTGCATAAAAAAAGCCCCTAATACGAATTAGGGGCTTTCAGCTATCTATCTAGCTTTGGGCTAGACAATCCATGACCATGCTCCAACTTAATATGAGTCTCATATTGATATTGATAGCATGGTCTGGTTTGGGGTTTACATCTGCGAGAACACGTTCATGATCACGCCACCTGTGATGATCAGGCCCATAGCCAGCATGGCCGGGAAGTCAGGCTTCTGCTTGTAGAGGATCATCGAGAAGATTGTCACACCGATAATACCGAAGCCACACCATAGCGAGTACGCAATACCGACAGGGATATAACCCATCGCCTTGGTCAGCGCGAAGTAACACAGGCTGTACGCACCAATCACCAATGCCGACATCGCCGGGTTACGGAAGTTATTGGTTTTCTTAATGTATGAAGTGCCTGTGATCTCAGAGCAAATTGACAGTGCCAGCCACAAAAATCCTACGTTGAACATGGTATATCTCCTTACCCTTTCGCTTCTTCAGTTTTAAGTTCGATTGCTTCTTCTTCGCTTTCTTCTTCACCCATCTTGGAGAACAGGTTCATGATGATGATCCCGCTGGCGATGATCAGCATGCCGATCATGGCGGCCATATCCGGATGCTGGCCGTAGAACACCATGCCCAGCGTCGATACCAACAGAATACCGGTGCCAGACCAGGTCGCGTAAGCAAGACCAACCGGCAGGTATTTCACCGCCTGAGACAACGAGTAGTAACACACCACGTAAAGCAGAACGATAACCGCCAGCAGGGCTGTTTTGGTAAAGCCTTCACTGGTGTCGAACATTTTCAGGGTTGAGGTGGCCGAGGTTTCAGAGGCGATGACCAACGCCATCCAGAGCCATTTTTTTACAGATTCAGACATAAATACTCCTAAAGTTTTCTTTCAATTTTTGTTTTCGAATTAGATAAAGCGTTAGCCAGCTTGCTGAGCCTTCACATACTCCTGAGCCAGATCGGTTAACCGGTCCTGCTCGGAAAATGCGGCGATCCCCTGCTCCATCACCTCGGAAAGGGTGATGAAGCGTGGCGATGCCGATTCAGCCGGCACACTTGCATTTGTTCTTACATTTGTTGTTATTGCGTTCGTTGCTCTTTCGTTAGCTGAAAGGGGTTGGCAGCCCAGCTCCTGTGGTTCTGCGTCAAATACCGCTATCGAACCAAGCGTTAAACCCAGTGCCTGCACCACCTGACGCTGTGCTGTCAGCCTTGCGGTCATGGCCGGGTTATTGGCCAGTCCCTTCAGCTGGTTCAGCTCGCTGTCCAACCGGCACTGATAATCCAGAGCAGCTGTCGGTATCCCTTTCATCAAAGCGGTTTGCACCAGTACTGCACCTGGCGATCCGAACAGACCGTTAGCGATCTCGGCCAGCGTTGCCGGGTCGAGAAACGGTAGCCACACCGCCTCGAAGCCGGACAGAAACTGCACCGGATCGCTGCCGTCCCACGTTAGGATCTCCCCCACTTCCTGCCACTGAATCGCTGAATGCGCGGCAGCTGCCGAAGGCGGGATGTAGATGGAAAACCGGCGCTGCGAACACTGCTGAAGACGCGCAATGATCAGGGACTGATAGTCCGCATCACCGCCCAGCACAACCAAAGTGCGAGGCTGCATGCCCGCGAGCACGCGTTTCACCAGGACTTCAATCTGTTGCTCGTTCATTCCTACCTCTCTTAGCTCAGTCATTTATCCGGCTTAATTACCGAGCCAGATAAACGTCTTCTCCCGAGCGGATCCCTGCCGCATTGGCTTCATCGGTGTCGATATGGAACTCCAGCGCGTATGAAGGGCTGACTCGCACCACCACCTGCTCGAATACCACGCCACAACCGCCACCAGCACGCACCTTCACCCGCTGGCCGTTCTCGACCTGAAAGCGGGCAGCATCCTGCGTGCTCATGTGGATATGGCGCTGGGCACAAATCACTTTCGAATCGAGATGGCAGTAACCCGCCGCTCCGACCAGCAAGGCATCTGCCGAGCCAGTCAGATCGCCCGACTCGCGAACAGGCGCCTTGATGCCGAGGGTGTAACAGTCAGCTTTCGAGACCTCGAGCTGCGTTTGTGGCCGGGCCGGACCCAGCACGCGTACACGCTGGATCGAGCCCTTAGGGCCGACGATGGTGACGCACTCTTTGGCCGCGAACTGACCCGGCTGCTTGAGCTCCTTGATAGGCGTCAGCTGATAGCCCGGCCCGAACAGCGCTTCGATGTCCTGTTGACTAAGGTGAACGTGGCGGTTTGACACCCCGGTAGGAATGCCAAGCTCCGACACCGCACCCGCCATGACCGAGCTCAATACCGCTGCTTCCTGGCGGCAGCTCAGCGGCAGCTTCTGCTCAATCTGTGCCATTAACGTTGCGCTGATCATTTGCGTGGTCCTTGTTTACGGGTTCGGGTAGAGCGCTTCGCCGCAGGTTTGTCGCCAGTCGCCTTGCGGCTTGTTTCTGGCTTAGGCTCTGTTTCCTGTGCAGTTTCTGGCCCTTTAGTGGCTGTTGGCTCTGGCTTTTGCTCGAGCTCGGGCTTTTGCTCTGACTTAACCAGCACCTCAGGTGCAGGCTGCGCTTTTTCCGGTATTGCGGTATCGACTCTCGGTGCAGGTTCACAATCTGCATCAGCAACCGGCTCCGGCTGAGCTGATGAGGTGTTTTCCAGCATCGCCAGCACACTCTCGTCAGGGCGGGCGATCACCAGTGACGCCACGACACCCTGCGCCGCTTCGACACCGTTTTCTACCGCCGCCGAGATGGCACTGATCTCGCCGTGAAACATCACGGACACCAGTCCCGAACCAATTTTCTTGTAACCCACCAGATTGACGGCTGCCGACTTGCAGGCCGCATCAGCGGCGTGAATGGCAGGCGTCAGACCCCGGGTTTCTATTACGCCCAAACTGGTCGTCATCGTTTCCTCCTTAATGTCGAACCAAGCTGATATCGAAATCGAACTGGGTAAAGAAGGCACTTAACTGGTCTAGCTCTTCGTCGCTATAACCAAGGTCTTGGGTGATTGGGTAAATCATGTCGAGCTTGTCGTACTTGGTTTTGCCAAACTGGTGGTATGGCAGCACGTCGATACGCTGGATGTTGCCGCGCTTGGCAAGCTCCATGACATAGCTAAATGCCCCGGTGATCGAATCGTAAGAGTCGTTGTAGCCGCGGATCAGAGGCATACGGATCACGATGTTGGCGCCAATGTCGACCAGGTATTCGAGGTTGCGTTTTACCCCTTCGTTACCAATTCCGAGCAACTGACGGTGCTGGTCGGTATCAATTTGCTTGATATCAAACAGGAACAGATCCGTGCAGGTGGCCAGCTTCTGGTAGCTTTCCAGGCTAGTGGTGCCCTGGGTTTCAATCGCGGTGTTGATCATCTGCTTTTTGCATTCGGTCAGCAGCGCCGTGGCGAAATCCGCCTGCAGGCTCAGCTCGCCGCCGCCCAACGTGACCCCGCCGCCAGAAGACATGTAGAAGTCGTAATCCTGCATGATGATTTCCATCAGCTCGGAGACCGTGACATCTTTGCCCATCACATCCAGCGCATCGCCCATGCACACTTCTTCGCACTTACGGCAACCAATACAGTCCACCGTCCGGTTGATCTTGTGCACTGCCTTGCCGTCCGCACCGGTGCTCATCATGTGCACACCGGCAGGACATACCTGGGCACACTTGCCGCATGCGACACACTTGTCCTGGCTGAACATCACCTGGAACTTGCTGCTCAGCCCCTCGGGGTTGGCGCACCAGTCACACTGCAGGTTGCAGCCCTTGAAGAAGATCAGCGTCCGGATCCCGTCACCGTCATAAATGGAATACTTCTGGATATTAAATATCCGTCCTGTTAGCTCTGCGTCTTTGCTCACTTGTGCTATCCCAGTCATTGTTTTTTCTCCTCACTTCGCTCGCGCTTAGTGGCTATATAAGGGGCCTTGCGGCCCCTTGGGCTGGGTTAGAATTTTTCCAGTACGGTACGGCTGATGATTTCGTCCTGAACTTCCTTACAAAGCTCGACGAAGTAGGCGCTGTAGCCGGCAACACGCACGATCAGGTCGCGGTATTTCTCTGGCTCCTGCTGGGCCTTCTTCAGCACTTCGTTATCGACGTAGCTGAATTGCATCTGGCCGTTGCCGAGAATCGAAGCGGTTCGCAGCAAGGTGATCAGGCCGTTCTTGCCTTCCGGCGTATCGAGCAGGCCTTTGAGGAACTTGAAGTTGTGCACCATACCGATGTTCATGGTTTCAACATTCATCTTGCTCACCGACTTGATGATCGCCGTCGGGCCCTGCTTGTCCGCACCCTGAGTCGGGCTGATACCGTCAGACAGCGGCATCCACGCCAGACGGCCGTTCGGTGTCGCATTGGTCAGTTCACCAATCGGGGTGTTGTTAGAGATAGACAGGGTGCCGTGGCTCAGACGCGAATAAAGCATCTCGTACTTGCCACACTCACGCTCGGTCCACTCGGTGATATCCAGCGCGAAATCATCGGCGTAGTTATCATCATTACCGAACTTAGGTGCGTTCAGACAGTCACGGCGCTGCTCTTCGAAGCCTTCGAAGTTAGCCAGCATCGCATCGCGCATTTGCTCCAGGGTGTACTTCTTGTCTTCAAATACCAGCTTGCGGATCGCAGCCATTGAATCGACGTATGTTGCCAGGCCAGAGAAGATCAGACCCGGACCGTAGTTGACCACGGCACCACCGGCACTGACGTCTTTGCCCTGTTCCATACAGCCTTCCACCAGCAGTGACATCAGCGGCTTAGGTGCGACATCGCGGTGCACGCGCTGGCTGATCACCGTACCAACGGCAGACAGTTTGACGATATGGGCAATTTGCTCCTTCACCGCCGCATCGAAGGCGTCGAAGGTTGTCATGCTATTCAGATCACCGGTATCCAGGCCCTGATGGCTATCAAACAGCACCATGCGGCCGCGATTCAGCACGAACTCAATCGCGATAGGCCACTGGGTGTAACCGGTAGAGGTCCACTGGTAGATACGGCCAGATTTCTGCGGCTCTACACAGCCCATCAGGCAGTAGTCACGAGCATCTTCGAAATCGTAGCCTTTGCGTAGCATCATCTTGATGTGCGAGTCATCGAAGTGACACGCCGGGAAGCCCATGCCCGCCTTCACCACGTCGACGATTTTTTCCATGTAGTGCTGTGGCGACTGGTTGTGAATACGACACGCCAGCGACGGCTGGTACACCTTCACAAAACGCACGGCATCCATGATCAGCAGGGTCAGATCGTTGGTCGCATCACCACCCATACGCTTCTGGCCGCCAACGGTCAGGTTAATGAACGGCTGGTAACCGGCGAAGTATTTCGCGCCCAGCTCGCTCGACATCCACATCAGCTCGGCACACTTGATGATGAAGGCCTGCATCATCTCCAGAGCTTCTTCCTTGGTAAGGCGGCCTGACTCGATGTCAGCTTGGTACATCGGGTAGCAGTACTGGTCAAGACGACCCAAGGACAGACCGGTCTGGTTCTCTTCCACTTCGAACAGTGACTCAACTGTCCAGATGCTCTGCAGCGCTTCCTGCAGGGTCTTCGGCGGGTTGGCCGGGACGTTTTCGTTAGTTTCAGCAATGGTGAACAGCTCGGCACGGCGCGCCGGATCAGTTTCGGTCAGTGCCAGCTCGCGGGCGTGGTTAGCCAGACGCTTGGCGTAGGCCATCACACCTTCACAGCTTTCGATAGACGCCTTATAGAAGTAGATCTTGTCGATGTCTTCCGGGTTTTCCATGCTCAGCTGAGCCAGTTTTTCCTCGGCATCGGCCTTGATGCCGTTCATGCCCTTGGTGAACAGCAGGACGTCATAGCCCGGACAGGTATCACCACCACCGTTGATCTGGTGGTAAGACAGATCACTGACGTAAGTCTCGCCACTGAACTCCCACAAGCCAGCTTCGCGGTACTGGGCTTCACAGATCTCATCTAAAGATCGGCCTTCCCAGAACGGTACGATCTCTTCACGGATCACCTTCTTGTCTTCTTCAGAGATCTCGAACGGATCCTGCGGACGGGTGCTCATGGTATCGAGCTCGTCACGAACCCAGCGCCATGCGATATCCGGCGAGAAGGCACCGGCACGTGGCTTGCCACATGGGTGGCCGACAATCAGCTCGTCATCCTGGATCAGCAGCGGAGCAGTTTCACAAGCCACGCGGAATGCCTTGGCACGCAGCAGAATTGGCGGCAGGCCCTGGTGCTGCTTGGTCACCTCGGTGAATGCCAGCGCACGGTAGATAGACACGCTCGGACGGGCTTTCAGGTAGTTATGACGCAGGCGCTGCATACGCGGTGTCAGGCCTTCCATCTCTTTGACTTCAGACTCGGCGGTTGTTGCAATCTGCGGAGCCGCTGCAGTAATTGGAGCACCACCGGCCTGGTACAGGCGAACCGCCAGTTTGCTATCAAGGCTTGCCAGGTTATTACGGGCAGCCAGCAGCATCTTGGACAGATCGTTGATCATCAGCTGGCTGTCTTCGAAACGGCCGCCCTGTACCATCCAGTCGAACATCGGGTAACCGTCAACGGCTTTTTCTGCGCGTACTTCTGACAGCTCGCTCAATTTCAGCCACAGGCTTTCGATAACTTCATATGCCTGCTGCTCGGTGATCACACCGGCCTGCAGATCACGCTGGTAGTAGCTGTATAGCGCCTTGTCGAAACCTGCTGCACCCACGGCGTAGCCACCGTTGTCCAAATGCATCATTAGCTGGAACAGATAGAAAGCCTGACAAGCTTCCTTGAATGTCTGAGCAGGTTGGGCCGGTACGCGGCGAAGGATCGCGGCAGTTTCTTTCAGCTCGGCCTGACGGTACGGGTGGGTTTCCGTTGCCGCCATGCGCTCCATTTCGGCAGCCAGTTTGTTGGCCAGCGCCACGGCGCCGTTGCAGGCAAAGATCATCGCCTTGCCCTGATTGACTTCGTCCATGCCGCTGCGGCTGATCGCGCTGCCGATGTTTTTCAGGCGCATCTCGATGTGCTGCTCAAGAACCTGGAAGCCGGAGCTGATCACCGACATGTAGTCAGGGCTGTTGGTTTTATCGCAGTTAAGGAAACCAAACACAGACTCGTTGTTCAGTTCGTCTTCGGTGTGGAAGATTGCACCGCGGGCCTGAGACGACTGGCTGCCGACAATCAGTTCGTCCTGACCGATGTGGACAGGCATCTCAGCCATAAGCTGGGAAAACTGATGGGCATTTTTGACCATCGGCGGCATACCGGCGATATCGTCGCCCATTGATGCCAGAATTGTTGCACGCTCGGCGCTAATAGTGCTTTTTTGCGCAAGCAGTCTTTCCGCCAGCATTTTTACACGCGGCGTAAGGGAATAGTTGGCCATAATTCAGCCTCTCCTAATAATATGTTTCACTGTCGGCCGGGCCTGGACGGCCCGCCATTTCGATATTGGATTGTTGTGCGCTATGGCATTGCCTAGGTGTGGGCAATACCTGCAAACGCTTGTCGGTATAGGGTTTCCAAGTGGTGGGTGTTCACCTCACGCGGATTGGTCGGGGTACAGCCATCTTTCAGCGCCGGAGCGACCAGATCGGGCAGCGAAGCAAAGAACGCCTGCTCGGCCACCTCGCAGTCGCGGATGCCTGCCGGCATATTCATCTGCTCTTTAAGCACATCAATCGCCACGATAAGGCTCATCACACCTTCCCGCGTTGAACGGCTCGGCAAGCCAAGCTGCTTGGCCAGATAGGCATATTTTTCTGCCGCCAAGGTCTGGCAGTCGCCGTGCAGGTTGGCGTTAAAGGCCACAACATGCGACATCATCAGGGCGTTCGCCCGTCCGTGCGGAATGCCGAATACACCACCCAGCGAGTGGGCCAGGCTGTGGGTGATCCCCAACGAGGCATTGGTAAATGCCATGCCTGCAATGCACGAGGCATTGTGCATTTTCTCCCTTGCTTCGAGGTTGCTGCCGTTCTGGTAGCACTCAAGCAAGTGGGCGAAGACCAGCAGCACGGCCTTTTCGGCAAGGGCATCGGTAAAATCAGACGCCATAGTCGAGACATAGGCCTCCAGCGCGTGACACAGCACATCCATCCCGGTATCGGCGGTAATGCCCGCAGGCACCGACTTCACCAGTTCAGGATCTAAAATGGCGTGATCCGGCAACATAAACTCGTCGACCACTACCCATTTTTCGCCCTTTGACTTAATCACCGAAAATGCCGTGACTTCCGAGCCCGTACCGCTGGTGGTCGGGATAGCGACAAAGCACGGTTTTTTCGCCAACTTGCCACTTTCCCACAGGGTGTAGATCACCCCTTTGGCCGCATCGATCACCGAGCCACCACCCAGCGCGACAACCACATCCGGCGCATCGGCATCCATCTGCTTCATGCCGTTGACGATGACCGAGATGTCCGGATCCGAGGTCACATCGGCAAACAGGCTAACCACCATCTGGTTGGCAAGCAGACGCTGGCGGACCATATCGGCCATGCCAAACTTGACCATCGCCTGATCGGTCACGATCAATGCGCGCTGACCCGTCAGTGTGCCCAGCTTGTCTAGGGCGCCGTTGCCAAAATGGAGCGTCGGCTTAATCTGAAATTCATTCATGCGCTCTGTTATTCCTTATTTGTCCTGATGGACTTTTTCCACGATGGCAACGATTGACATGGCCTTGTACTGCTGTTTGTGCAGCGCAAAATATTCCTCAACCAGGACCAGGTCACGAATACCGGCCCCCACACTGTCGACGGCTACATAGGTACGGTCCTTGATGGGCTCGAGATCGTCCCCCAACGCCGTTACCAGCAAGAGGTTGCTGCCTCGTAGTTCGTCATTTTTCTGCGGGGCGACGACATGCCCGGTTACCTTTGCGAGAATCATAGTTTTGCCACCTTCTGTTGCGTTGCTATCGGTTAGGACGCCATGCGCCCCATCACCTGCTTGATGATGCGCTCGACATTTTCTTCCGTTATGTCACGACTAGCGTCACTGCCGACGCCAGTGCCAGCGTCATTGCAGGCCGGTGCCGGAACGCCGCAGCCAAAGCGGTCATCCGCCGATGTTGTTACTGCAGGAGCAGCAGGAGCCGCGACAGGTGCCGGGCCACCGGTAAAGCGCGTGTCTTCGAAGATGCTGGCCGGTGCACTTGCAGCCACAGCCGGAGCTGTAACAGGCGCAGCTTGTACTGGCTGGGCCGCTGGCGCGATAGACGCTTCCGGCTGGCGAAGATCGTCAATATTGCAGACGCCGTAGCCGACCTTGCGGACATTGAGCAGGTTCATCGGACCGACGTTATCTGAGCTCGAGCCGCCGCCAAGAGCGCCGCAACCTAGGGTCAGGGCCGGGATCAGGTTGGTTGTCGCACCAATGCCGCCAAGGGCTGCCGGGGTGTTGACCAGCATGCGGAATACCGGTTTTTCCAGTGCGAACTGGCGCACGATGTCCTGGTTTTGGGTATGGATCACCAGGGTGTGGCCCATGCCTTCGTTGGTCAGCAGTTCTACCACGCGGTCACACGCCGAACGCCAGTCTTCCTCGATGTACAGGCCCAGTACCGGGCAGAGTTTTTCACGGGAATACGGGTTTTGATGGGATACGCTGTCCTGGCGAGAAATCAGTACCTTGGTGTTAGCCGGTACACTGAATCCGGCAATCTCTGCCAGTGATTGTGCGCACTTGCCGACGATCACCGGGTTAATCATGCCGTTCGGACGCAGCAGGATATTCGCCAGTTGTTGCGACTCCTGCTCATTCATGAAGTAAGCGCCCTGAGCCAGCAGCTCCTGGTGCACCTGCTCATAAATGCAGCGTTCGGCGATGATGGATTGCTCGGACGCGCAGATCACACCGTTGTCGAAGGTTTTGCTGGTAATGATGTCGCTGACAGCCTGCTTGATATCGGCAGTACGCTCGATAAAGGCCGGACCATTACCCGGACCACCGCTGATTGTCGGTGTGCCCGATGCGTAAGCCGCACGCACCATGCCTTCGCCACCGGTTGCCAGGATCAAAGAGACATCTTTGCTGTGCATCAGCTCTTTGGTGGCTTCCATTGTCAGCAGCGTCACGCCATCGACGATACCGGCAGGGGCTCCGGCTTCCATGGCGGCACGCTTGACCAGCTCAATCGCTTTCTGGCTGCATGCCTTGGCGTTCGGATGCGGCGAGAAGATGATCGCATTACCGGCTTTGAGCGCGATCAGCGTCTTGTAGAAAATCGTTGATGTCGGGTTGGTCGACGGAACCAGCGCGGTGATCACCCCAAGCGGTACACCCACTTCCATCACCTTGTTCACCGGATCATCAGAAATGATGCCAACCGTTTTGATCGGCTTGATATGCTCGTGCACCTTGGTCGACGCAAAGGTGTTCTTCAGTACCTTGTCCTGCCATCGCCCGAAGCCGGTTTCCTCATGGGCCAGTTTCGCCAGCTCTTCGGCATGGCGAGCCGCTTCGGCAGCAATGTGCGCGACAATACTGTCGACTTTTTCCTGCGAGAACTGCGCAAACTGGGCTTGTGCCTGTTTGGCCTGTTTTAGCAGCTCACGGGCTGCCTGAATGGATTGTAAATCCTTGTCTAAAGTCATGATCTCTAGTCCTTCACTAATGCGTGAATGAGGGGTAAAAGGATTGCCTTACAACAATTGGGTAAGGCAAACTCGCCCCGGCATCTTGCACAGCGGCAACGTTAGGCCTTGTGCTGGGATGCAATTTTCTCGATGTCATTGTGTGGGCGGGCAATCACGCGAGATGACACCACTTCACCCACTTTCTGTGCCGCTTCAATGCCTGACTCAACGGCTGCGTTTACTGCACCGACATCGCCTTTCACCATGACTGTAACCAGACCGGAACCTACATTTTCGTAACCAATCAGCTCGATATTGGCGGCTTTGCACATGGCATCAGCAGCTTCAATACTTGGAACCAAACCCTTTGTTTCGATAAGACCAAGTGCATCTTTCATAGAACTTTCCTTTTATTCAGTCACGGTGTACTGAGAGACAATTTTTTCGATATCGTTATGCGGGCGGGCAATCACCAAAGACGTGACAACCTCGCCGACGCGCTGCGCCGATTCCACACCGGAGTCCACTGCAGCCTTCACCGCACCGACATCACCACGGACCATGGCCGTTACCAGGCCAGAGC
>NZ_JAKRFQ010000578.1 GCF_022347985.1 Photobacterium sp. OFAV2-7 | reverse complement strand
TATTGATATTTATTCCCACTTTCTTTGCCGTGTCTGCGACCCCGGGACTCTGTATGACGCTAGCGATGACATTGGGTATGACCATTGGTGTGCGTCGAAGCTTGTGGATGATGGTCGGTGAGCTTGCTGGTGTGGGGCTAGTTTCTCTGTCTGCCTTGGTGGGGGTTGCCACTGTGTTGCTGGCTCGGCCTAACCTTTTTCTGGCACTGAAGTATCTAGGCGGCGCTTATTTGCTCTATCTGGGGATCCAGATGTGGCGATCTCGAGGGAAGATGGCCATTCCGTCCGATTTGGACACTCAGGTAAGCGTCAAGCCGCTTGCTCTGGCCGCTCAGGGCTTCGTCACGGCCATTGCCAATCCGAAAGCCTGGGCATTTATGATTTCCCTGTTGCCACCGTTTATTGATGCGAGTTTGCCGCTGCAACCCCAGGCTGCTGTGCTGATCAGTGTGATCCTGTGCTTTGAGCTGATTTGCATGTTGCTATACGCCGCGGGAGGCCGGACTTTGCGGGGGCTGTTACAGCAACGTGGTAATGTCATGCTAATGAACCGGATCGCTGGAAGTATGATGATGGGGGTCAGTGTCTGGCTGGTGATGGGCTAACGTTCATGCAAGAAAGCCCCTGTGAAGACCTTACGGCATCATCAAGGGCTCATTATAGCGTTAGTATCTACCGCGTTATTATTGTGCTAGCGAATACCACTCATCATACAGGCTGACAGCCAGATCTTGGTTATCGGTGAAGAAGTACGGAATGCTCTCGTTTGATGTGCCTTCATAGAAAACAGTGAAGTCATCGTTGATAAGAGTGGTTGGCTGGATCACCCAGTCATCTCCATCCATTACACCTTTAATGATCATTTGGCCAGCATCAGAAATTGACCAGTCTTGCTGTCTGGTTTCACCATCTTCAGTCACATTAACGACATTTTCTGTAGCATCAAACTTCAGGGTAACGAACGTCGGTCTGGCTTTGCTGTTCGATGAGTCGTCCCACAGGTGGTAGAGTGTTTTGCCCTTGAACATGGTTTCGGTAGCGGCCTGAGCGGTAAAGCCGTTGTCGATATTGGTCTCTGTGTAGAAGATCATGTCATTATCGGACGTGACAACCATAGTGAAGGCATCACTCATATAGATAACTTCGTCTAGCCCGTCGCCGCCCTTGAAGCCATTGGTGGTATAGGTGATTGGCCACTCTTTGATAACCTTGCCGTTGTCATCCAGGTCATGAACCTCTGTGTCGGTAAAGGTTGCGGTAACCAGGCCTTCACGCTTGAAGTAGGACTCGTTGGTACTGACAGAGTAGAAAGTTTTGCCTGTAAAGTGCTCTTTGACTGTAGGTGGCATCGGAATTTGGCTTGCACTTCCACTATCGTCAAAAGAAATAAGCACATCATCCAGCTCATCACCATTGTTGATGGCAGTATCTACCACAGTGATGATGTCGTTTGACTTGGTAATTAGCTTGTCAGATTCGCCCTGAGACTCTGAGATAGTGCTGCCTAGTTCCAGGGTAAGAGAGCGGGCAACGGCATGGGCCTTTTTCGCCTCTTGTGCGACATCTGTGTCGGCCTTGCTCGCCACATAGTCACCTGAGATCACTTCTTCAGGCAAGTTCAGCTTGGATGCTAGCTCAGGCAGAGACAAGTTCTCGATGGCTGCGAGTGTGGTGAATGGAGTAACAACTTTAGAGCCTGCCTCTGCAGTCATCTCGACGGTTTGAGTAAGACGTCCGCCTTTGTCGGTATCGTACGTTTTACCGGCGATGGCTCTAATGATCACAGGGAATTGGGTGTCTGCGGCACTGATTGTGACTTCACCCTTGGCATCGGTTAGGGCAGAGAGTTTTTCTCCCGAATCAGCAATACCATTTTTGTTACGATCGACATATACCTCTGCGTCGACCAGATAGCCGTCGATGGCTTTGATGACTGCATCAGTAGCTTCGACCTGCGCTGTATTGCCGCTTCCTGAGTTACTGTCGCTGCCACCGCAACCAGTCAGGGCCAAAGCTACAGACGCTGCAAGTAAACCGATTTTTTTCATTATGTAATTCCCTTATAGATCCGTACCGGATAGATATTGGTGTGTTGTTATAAGGGAAAAATACTAACGGGGCGCAGGACTGACAAGGGACGGAAAAAAGGCAAAAAACCGCAATTTTTTGCCTAATTTTTTTATTTTATTTACAAACCGGACTAGGCCATTTTAGCTTGAAGCCAGCTGCGAGAAAATTTGAGGTCTTTTTCGATTAAGCTACTGCTGCATTTGAGAAGTTCGCTGATCTCCTGGTTTCTCAAGCCTAATAAATACTTCAGCTTCAATGCTTCCGACTGCCTCGGGTAGTGCAGGCTGAAGGTATCTAGCATTTTGTTCATACTCAGCAGTTGCTCAATTTTATCGTCATCTGGCTGATGGACCACGGTGACTTGCTGTCTTTTTTTGGCGTTCAGCGTGCGGGCATGATCGATGAGGATTTGACGCATGACTTTGGCCGCCATCAAATAAAACTGGCGGCGGTTCTCTATCAGCGACAAGTCTGTACCTTCTAATTTGAGGTAGGCATCGTGGATCAGGGCGGTGGTGTTATTGATGCAGTCGCTAAGTACCTGATTGCTGTCACCATATTTTTTTGCACTTCGGGCGCGCTCCTGCTGGGCAATTGCCCGAAGTTGCAAATAGGCAAATTGGTACAGCTCGGCTTCTGCTTGTTTGTCACCTGAATGCCACTGCTGGATGATCTGCGTGATTTGTTGACTCATGAACTATGACTCTTGATGGTGGTATTTTTTCAGCTCGGTGATTTGGTGGGTTTGTGCCTGTTGCTTGCCCTCTTTGTCGATCACTATATGTTGCTGTAATCGGTAAAGCACTCCCTGATCCCAGTTAGGGCCGCTTGGCAGGTATTCCCAACTGGTGTAGCGGGTCTTAGATGTCTCGTCGTACCATTTTACCGGCGCATTGAGCTGGGCAAGGCTTGCCTTGGTGTTGTTCGGGGCCAGCCACCACATATCGGCATGTTGCTTGGTTACGTTGTCACGGTAGGCGCTCTGGCTTGTTGGACACTCAGTACCACTGGCTTTTGCTGACAGGATTGTGTCGGGCATGATCCAGAGGCACTGATTCGAGACGCCATTATTGTTGCTATAGTGAGTTTCGAGCCAGATTCCGTTGAAATCGATAGACTGGTTGCTCTTATTATCATAGGTGAACCATATGTACTCGGCCTGATTGGTGTGTGGCACAGTATCTTTCGGGCCCAGCCCCTGATTTTTCTGCATCAGCAGCTGGGTATGGGGATCATAGTTAATCGCGACAGTACGGTATTTCCAATCGCCTTCATCATCATAGT
>NZ_JAKRFQ010000577.1 GCF_022347985.1 Photobacterium sp. OFAV2-7 | reverse complement strand
AAAGGAGAGCTTCGAGGGTAGACTTATCTGAATTTCTGGCAGAAAAAAACCAGCTCTCGGCTGGTATAAATACGATGGTTAAACTAATTAACATCCAATACAATCAATTATCAACCAGAACTCATCCAAAATCATAAATGCTTATGACTTTCATTGCTAATACTCTATTTTCTGATTGGTTTTAACAACTGATGACGGATCCCATGATGAACAACCCAAATCAACATAACAGTCAATGTTACTGAGATAAATATTGAACTAAATCGATATAAAATAGAAAAGAAAGCATCTTTCTGCTCCGGTATCACGGCCGTTGTAAGAGGAACAGAAAGTGCTGACATTGCAGAAAATCCAATTGCAGACTTTATTTGTCCTTTCGTTTGCCAGTGGCAGAAAATACCCATTGCAATGGAAAAAGCCAACCAATAAAGTACTCCCTGACTAAACCATTGCCCTAAAATCAACTGTACGCCTAATCCAGAAATACACCCCAAGCCTGTCCCAATTATTCTCACCTTTGCTACGGCCATCGAACCGGCTAGTGTCATCGGGGCAATAATGATAATGATCGATGCTAGTGCCGAAAGTGAATCATAAAGATCCGCTACCTGAAAGATGCCAAAGGCGGCCATGGACACTATCCACCCCATAGCCACTTGCGCTATGTAATCAATATCCTGCTTCACTGGTGTACTAATTGCACTTAAATCAGAGCTTTTCTCTTCCGCAGGAAACAACCAAAATGCTAAAGCGCAGATCCCAATGTTAGCTATAGTAATAACCCAAAGATTAACATTGAAATCTTCAATATCGATAAAGTCATAGCTTGCATAATTGAGAACAATTGACCCGACAAACAAACCCATGAAACCAAATAGATAGGTTTTTGGCTTCATCATCGTGATGCAATTGACCAACATCATCATGCCAACTCCAACTGTCAGCAAGATGGGATAAGGCTGAAAGAGCTCTACCAGGAATGTAGCGAGTAATGTTGTCCAGATAGCTGAAGCAACCACCATAAGCAACATCGGCAGACTAAATCGCTCCATCTTTCCCACTACAAATAATGGCAACATAATGGCAAAGAAACCGTAAGACCAGTCAAATAGCATGCTTAAGGCTAGCCCTAAAGAGCAACCAAACCAAATGCGTAGTGTCTTCATAACAAACTCAGTAAATAAAGTGGAACCAGCTTGCCAGGTAAGCCTGAGTTGTTGCCATCAATGACCAGAATGCACTGTCTGATGGGTATAAAACAATCGTTGCCCTAGAGCCGACAAATAGTGAGTTTGGCAGGTGTTCGTTATTTTCAAGGTTAACCCTGGTACGTTGCGCGTCACGTACCCAACGGTTATTCTTCTCCACCTGGGTTAAGGAACCATTTGGCTGTTGCTGAGCCGCTGCTACACCGTAATCCCGGCTTTTGATAGAAAAGCGGTATACCTCACCAGGGTTAGCATCAAAGGTCACTAGCGCTGAGTAATTTCCATCCACACCTGCAACAGATTTTTCGCGAAAGTCAGCCGCAACCCACATAGACCCTGTTGGTACAAATGTCAGTAAAGGTGCATTTACCCTAGCCATCGTACCCACTTCTAATTGAAGGTTAGTCACAACACCATCGCTTGGTGCCGTTACTACAGTATACGATAAATCCAGATTCGCACTATTTACCATGTTTTGTGCTAACAATACTGCTGTACTTTTTCCTTTTTCATCACCGAGCTGTGTTTCAATCACTTTTAAGTTTTGCTCCTGCGCTCGCAGCGTTGCCTTAGCGATATGATCTTGAGCGGCAGCATTGTCGAGGTTAGATTGTGATATCACCTTTTTAAATGATAGTTTTTCAAGTCTCTGATACTCGCGATGAGTATTATTATAGTTGGCTCGAGCTCGGCTAATATTCGCAAGGGCGGCCTCTCTTTGTGAATACAAGGTCTCTTCTTTTTCGAGAGCAGACCTTAAAGACAGCGTTGCTTTATCCAGTGCGATTCTATATTTACGCTCATCAATTTCAAATAATGCATCTCCTTGCTTTACCTTTTGATTATTTGTTACAAAAACCTGAGTAATTTTTCCGGTTACCTCAGGGGCTACCTGAACGACATAACCCTGTACACGACCTTCAGTAGTTAAAGGAGCATGACGATCCGCAATAACAATATATGCAAAGAGTAGAAAAAAGAAGGCGATTAGAAAACGCATCCAACTTTTGAATTGTTGATCAGCATTCATTTTAAGTTCCATAAACACAAATTTTTGGCCGATTATAGAGAAAGCAATTGAGATTCAGTAGAATAATATTCAGTACACTTATGACCTAAAAGCAGAACAATGAATGTAAACTTCAATGACCTCAGGCTCTTTATTCAAACCGTGGAACATGGCGGTATAAGCTCAGCAGCTGCTGCTAATAACCTTCAGCGTTCAAAAATCAGCCGCCGATTGCAAGAGCTTGAAGCTGCATTGGGATGCCAGCTCCTTATTCGAACCACAAGAACTATTGAGCTTACAGAGAAAGGAAAACAATTATACGAAATCGCTTCGCAACCTATCGCCAGACTAGAACAAGGGATCGGTGTGTTCAGCGAGCAACAACACAGTCTCACAGGTACTGTCAGGATTGCAATTCCGACTGCTATCATGACGCTGTCCGCCTTCAAAGAAATCATCACCAAATACACAAGCCGTTTTCCGAACATAAGCGTAGAGATTGAAAACCATCAGGAAAGCGTCGATTTAAAGCGACAAGCCTTTGATCTTCAAATATTACCCAGTGTGGTTAAAGTTAGTGATGATAGCTATATCCAATTCAGTCTGCTTTCTTACCGCAGCCATCTGGTTGCATCAAAGAGCTACCTAGCTGAACACCCTCCAATTTCATCTATGGAGGACCTCAAATCTCACCGTCTTTTGACGAACCGCTACAACGCTTCCCTTATTCCATCAGAACTCCATGTTTCAGTTAAATCGGATGATTTGACTCTGTTAAGAACCATGGCTTTAGACGGTAATGGGATTGCATTTATTCCAGAAGCTCATTCAAGGAAAGCTATCGAAGATGGACTACTTGTTGAAGTAATGCCCTGCTTTGAGTATCCCGATCATCAGGTCACCTTAATCTACCCATCAGCATTTTTTCTGCCAGAGAAAATTAAAATTCTGATTGATTTGTTTAGGGAGTATTTCTAAGTGGTGATGAGTGCCTGGCACTCATCAGTTACCAAATATATACCTCTACAAAGGCTAAATCAGTTCTAATCCAACAAACGAGTGATTTTATTAGCCTTACTTTATTGTCCTTTTTTTAAGACTCAAGCGTTGAATTTTTCGCGCTACTGAACTGTCGTAAA
>NZ_JAKRFQ010000576.1 GCF_022347985.1 Photobacterium sp. OFAV2-7 | reverse complement strand
AAATGTCTAATGGATTAATAATGTCGGCAGACAAATTGGCGTTTGTTCCTGAAATGAAGCAGTGTGATGGTTATTTGGTTTCGATATAATGTTATTAATGATAAAACCACTCAAGGAGAAAACCTTGGGTGGTTTTAAAGTACTGTCAAAGAATATACTCGTAATTTAGTTTTGATGTTGTTTCTGTCTTAACTTTGTCATTCTGACTATGGTGAACAGATTGACAATGATAAAGGTAGATTCCATCATTGAGCAACCAATTGAACCCAGTAACAGGTTGTTAGTTAACCAGCAAAAAGAATTGAATAAAATAAGTAGTCGAAATTTAATCCCCTGCGCCTTGAACATTCCCCACGTTGCCACAGATGCACCAAAGATCGTAAGCAGCTCATAGCTATAGCCCACATTCGGTAATCCCATAAGCCATAATAATGCAATAAAGAACCACATCACTTTGCTTGACTGGGTCCGGGTTGAGGCATAGCTGCGTAATGCGCTGATACCACAACCCAAAGCTGCAGTAATTGCTCCCATTAAGACGAAGTGTGAACAAAGAACGATTTGAAATACTGTTAAGTGGACACGAAACTTATGTCCATCTTGATGCAGGAATGCGCTGGCACCAATGATAAATGCCACAATACCGATTATCTGGGGAAAATCTAATTCAGGCATACTGACTCACCTGCTGTGCTAAATATCGAAGGCATAATTCCGGGCTGGTCAGGATCTCAAACTGGTTTTCTTTACAGAGCTCAACAGCCGGGGCCATGGATGCTTGTGCTAGGAGTATTGCTCTGGGGCCAGCTTGGATACTATTGATATAACCTGCAATTTTCCTTGTATACATTTCGGTATTACCTGAAAAGTAATATGGCCAGGCTTCTGGTATTACGCTGGTTTCGATAATTCGTTGCGGGCAATGATTAGCTTCGTTCGTCTGGATAACAGATTGAAGCAACGAGATAGTAGGCTCAAGAGTGCTGGCTATCGCTGCAAGTACGAGTATGCTTTCATACTGGAGGGCAGCTTCAGCCATTGGTCGGTCGACACGGATAACCTTTGAACTGATATCTGGTGTCTTTTCGGCAAGCTCCCCAATTGTCGAGCAGGTACAGATGATAATATCTGCACCTTGCGCTGCTATTTCAGATATTGAATGCTGCACTGCTTTAGCAACCTGGTCCGTTAAACCGTCCTCCATTGCGTGTTGTAATAGGCTTTCATTGGTGTGATGGGTAACCGTAACCGGCATGCCGCCAAGATACTTTTCTATATACGGTTGAAAGAGGGATTCGTTGGCTTTTAAGGTATAGAGAAAAGCAATATTCATTAAGAAAAGCTCCCGACAGTCATCGTTTAATCAGTGAAAGGTTCGAGTAAAAGAAAGGCCTCCAATAGGAAGCCTAATCGGTTTATGGGTGTTGTAGCGACTTATTTTACAAGGTCAGCCGCTTCACGAGCGAGACGACCAATTTCATCCCACTGGCCAGTATTGATAAGCTTCTTATCAACCATCCATGTGCCGCCGCAGGCGAACACACGATCAATTGCCAGGTAGTCGTTTACATTTTTAGCATTTACACCGCCAGTCGGCATGAACTGTACTTGTGTATACGGTGCAAGCAGGGATTTGAGCATATTGATCCCGCCAGAAGCTTCGGCCGGGAAAAACTTCAGTGTCGTAATGCCTAGCTCAAGAGCCGCTTCGACGGTCGAAGGGTTGTTTACGCCTGGAACGATATCAATCCCGATTTCCTGGCAGGCTTTGACAGTATTGGGGTTGAAGCCCGGAGATACGACAAAGGTGGCGCCCGCTTCTTTCGCGGCAATGGCTTGTTCGCGATTTAATACCGTCCCGGCGCCAATTAGCATCTCTGGTTGTGCTTCGCGAAGTAGTCGAATTGCTTCTGCTGCGGCATCTGAACGGAAGGTAATTTCAGCAGCCGGAAGCCCATTCTCGGATAGAGCCTTGCCAAGAGGAATAATGTCTTCTGCACGGTCAATCGCAATGACTGGGATAACTTTGATTGCGGCGAGTTGTTCAGATACGGTACTCATGATGCGTAGTCCTTTTTTGAATTTAGTACAGTGTTAAAGTTGATAGTCTGGGTGGCTGACGATGGAATGATCGCGCCTTTGTGCTGGATAACCGTTCCGGCGAGCTGGTGGCCCTGGAGAGCTGCGTCACGGGGCGTTTTACCTGTGAGGTAACCGGCGAGAAAACCTGCATTGAAGGAATCGCCGGCAGATGTTGTATCTATGACATTTTCAACTGGGTTCGTGGCAATATGCTCTGAAACCAAGGTTGAAAAGTCAGTATATCGACAGCCTTTTGCCCCCATTTTCAGCACGATTTGACCCGCTCCTGCGTGGTGCAAGCGGGCCAGTGTTTCTTCGTGGGTCTTATCGCCCCAAAGCAACATTTCATCGTCATCTGTTACCAGCGCCAAGTCGGTTATGCGCAATAATTGCTGGTAACAGGAGCGTGCTTCTTCGGCACTCTGCCAAAGTGCAGGGCGATAGTTTGAGTCGAAGGCTATTTCGACGCCATCGTGTTTTAAAGACTGCAGTAGCTGCAAAAGCTTCTTTCTGTCGGCTGCAGGCAAAATGGCAAGGCTAATACCGCTGACGTAGACCATATCGACAGTGTGAAGATGAGCTTCCACTTCGGTGAAGCTAGGGTGCTGGAGCAAGAACCTTGCAGCAGATTGATTGCGCCAGTACAGAAACGTTCTTTCTCCCTCTTCATCGAGCTGAATAAGGTACAAGCCCGGCTGACGGGCCGGGTCTCTCAATACCCATTGGGTATTGACGCCTTCCTGCTGCCAGCGAGAGAGCATGCCATCGCTGATTGGATCTGTACCAAGGGCACTGATGTAATCAACAGCCACGGATTGACCCGCGGTGCGAGCTATATAGACGGCAGTATTGAGCGAGTCGCCACCATAGGCCTGTTCCATGGCACCAAATGGAGTGCCATTTAGTTCAATCATGCACTCACCGATGATTGCGATGTGCTTCATACCTTTTCTCCCGGTAACTTAAAGTAGGCTTTGGCGTTATGGCAGCAGATATCCTGTACCAGTTTTCCTAGCATAGTGATGTCATTTGGAGCCTCGCCGTTTTGTACCCACTGGCCGATGGTGTTGCATAGAATGCGACGGAAATACTCGTGGCGGGTATAGGATAAGAAGCTGCGGGAGTCGGTCAGCATACCGACAAACTGGCTTAGTAGCCCCAGTTGGGAGAGTTGTTCGATCTGACGTTGCATCCCGTCTTTCTGATCGTTGAACCACCAGCCCGAGCCGAACTGTACCTTGCCGGCGATCCCGCCCCCCTGGAAATTTCCGATCATG
>NZ_JAKRFQ010000575.1 GCF_022347985.1 Photobacterium sp. OFAV2-7 | reverse complement strand
GGTATCAGCAACGAGGGCAGGGTTATTTAGTAGTACTGTGGCATCTCCGTCATACATGACTTCAGAGAAAGGCCCATAGTTGAAGTGGTAGGATAGCTGCTTGGCACCGCGACCAAAATATCCCTGTCCGGGTGAGCAAGGCCAGCGCTTATTTTGCCAGTCATTCTGGCCGCAACCTGTGGTATAGCCCGGTTGACCTTCTTGCCAGCCCATTTCACGAACGTGAACGAGTGCTTGTTGCCATTCCTCAAGTCCAAGTGGGTTGTCCCAATAGTTGTCCTTAGCGATATGGCCACCAGTTTCTTGTGCGAAGTGGGCGAATGCAGTGATAATCGACTTCTTACAGATCGCATCAGAATCACGGCCATCGGTATACTCACCACAGAATGCCGGGAACTTACCGATAGCGCGCAGGAAGCGGGTATAAGTGTATTCGGGCGCGGCCATATGAGTCAGGAAGTCCCAATCAGATTGGGGGAAAACACGTTCAACGCGTTTGACGTTTTCAGGGTTACTGGCAAGGCCTGGTTCAATGGCTTCTACTATTGTGTTCGAACGAGTCGCAAGTGCCTTAGCCCAGACTTTATACATAGGATCTGCCGTTTTGGCTTGCTCTGCGGCTACGACGTCAGCTTTCGATACAATATAGCCCGTTGGGTTTTGTGGATCGGGTTGGGGGCTCATGGCATAACTGCTTGCCGCTATACTGCAGCCGATTAAGGTAGACAGAAGCTTTAGCTTTAACATGTGAAACTCCTTGTAAGGGACAGATATTGGATTTGTTATTACTTGCTGTTTGGTTACAGCAGTACCTATACCTGAGGAGAGGATGAGTTTGTGACACACAGTAAACTAAGGATTAAAAGCGCTTCCTTTTATTCATCATATCCGCCTTTGGTAAAGAGACTGAATATCACACACAGATTTCAGCCTTAATTACTGTCAAACCACGCAGCGACTTCACTATAGAACTTGAAATTGATTATTCTCAATATTTTGTTTTCGTTTTAATCATCTTGAAAACGATATGTTTAAGGTCAATTAATCTGATTGCCTAAAGCTTTAAACGTTAGTGTGGTGTGAAATTTCATCATAATGAAAAAAAGCAGATTTTAACTCTGACGGGGTGATGATGTGCTTGTTTTTATATCTGCGAGTGAATTCAAATGAACAATTCATTTGTTGTAGTGTTTCTATCGATGAATGTTATTTGTGTTCGTTTTTTACTCAAATGGAAAGGTTTGAAATTATCAATGTTTAACTGTAGGTGATAAGGCTATTTTAACAATGAGAGATTATTGCCATAACTAGAGTAAGGTTAAAATATTTAATGATATGCCGGAATTTTATATTCGAATAAGACATTATTAGATTGTTCTAACAACGCCTTTTTAAAATCAGATTTATTGCGTTATTTGCTGCTTAAGCTGCATGAATTTCTTATTTAGCTTGTCTTCTTCGGCGCACACATTTAATAGGTCGTCGATAAAGTGATTAAGCGCTCTTTGTTCAATCTGTCTGATCTTCTGTTGTTGTGTCTCAGTAAGCATGTGATACATAGTTGCGGCACCGAAGTCACCAAAGATGATGTTGGCTTCTTCGTTAAAAAGCGTGTTGTGTGCGTACAAGTCGCCATGACTGACCTTATTGGTGTGTAAGTGGTCAAAGATATCGCGCATTTGAGTCACGATCTTGTCTATTTCGTCAATAGATAGCGTAAAGCCGGGAGGGAAAGTATCACGGGTGCAGCTGTCCAGGCACGGCGGGAAACCCAAATTGCTGTAATGTGACGGGATCAGCCCCATAATCAGTGCTGAGTAGTCTTCTTCGTTGACCTGTGCCAAAGACTGGACCAGATTAGGGTGTCTGCCTACTTTCAGGCAAGCTTTCAGCTCATCCTCAGGATAACCGTCACTTGTAACCTCACCCTTGAAGACTTTTACGGCTATCTCGCTTGGGAATTCTGTTTGATGCTGGTTCCATGCAGCCTTGGAAATAACACCGGATGCACCTTGTCCTACCACTTCTTGTAGGGTATAGCTGGATGAAGCCACTTCAGGCACAGAGTGTATCTCGAGATCTGATTGGCTGAACGGGTTCCCCGAAAAAGCAAGCCAGGCAAGCTTCGGCAGGTTTAGTAGATGCTCAGGGCATTCAGCCAGTTGGTTGGCCGAGATACGAACCAGTTCGAGGTTGTTTAGCTGAGCCATGGTCTGCGGTAATTCTGTTAACCGGTTACCTGCAAGGGCCAGCTTTTGCAGTCGAGGTCGCTCGCCCAGTGAGTCAGGCAGTGTCTCGATACAGTTATCCGTCAGGATCAGCCAGCGCAGTTTTTCAGGCAGGGCGTTTGCCGGAACGTTAGAGATTTTGTTTGCCTTGAAGCCAACCATTTCGAGGTTAGGGCATTTTCCGAGTACTTCGGGCAATGTTTCAAACAGGTTGTTTGAGGCAAAGAGTATTTTAAGCTTATGAAGCTTAACCAAATCACCTGGTAATGACGTTAGTTGGTTACCCGATAAATCAAGAATTTCTAAACTGTCAGCCAAAGAGAATATTTCTTCTGGGAAAGTTGTTAGGTTTTCTGATAGTTTTAAGTGCTGAGTGCCTGATAATTCACCAGATTTTAGCTGAGATAGAGTATGCAAAATGATGGACCATGAATAAGAGGGGATTCAAAAACGGCCCGTAGTCTACAAGAAAGCAAAGCAAATGGTAAGTTGGTGTTGCCCCTTATCATGAATTTAAATCCCGTTAACCTGCCAATAAGAAGGAGTTGTTTATATATGCAGAGTGAGAGAATCAAACTAGTACCGCCTTCAATGGATTTGGCCAAGCCTATGCTGGAGGCCATTAGAGCCAGTCAACACGAGCTCGGTGTATATTTGCCTTGGGTACCTTATGCGCTCACAGAGGCTGAGTCGATTAAAAACATGCAAGAAGCCATCGATAAGTATGAGTGTTTTGAGGGTGAGCTTAGGTTATCCATTCTGCGAAATAGTGATTCGAAGTTTCTTGGTGCGATTGGGTTAATTATTCGCGATAAATCGGTGCCTTTTTTTGAAATTGGCTACTGGCTAAATACTGAAGAAACAGGGAAGGGGTATATTACCGAAGCGGTTTCCTTGATAGAAGACTATGCATTTAATGAGCTAAAAGCGCTGCGTTTGGAAATACGGGCTGCTGAAACCAACAGGAATAGCCGCGCTGTTGCTGAAAGGTGTGGTTATAAGCTCGATGCAATTTTGGTGAATGATCGACGTCTGCCATCCGGAGAGCTTTCCAGTACGGTTATTTACAGTAAATTGGCCCGTTAACAGTTTGATTTAGCAGCCAGATAAAAATTGATTCAACAAAATATCGAAATTA
>NZ_JAKRFQ010000574.1 GCF_022347985.1 Photobacterium sp. OFAV2-7 | reverse complement strand
ATCCGAGCAGGGGCATCCTCCGCAAAAGTTTGAAAATGTCTTTCAGAAAGCATTGACGGAAGGATTCCTGACAGTGGCGCATGCTGGTGAAGAGGGACCAGCACAAAATATTGATGATGCTCTAGCATTGCTGGGAACTGCGCGCATAGATCATGGTGTACGTTGTGTCGAAGATGAAGCGCTGGTGGATCGGCTGATTGAAGAAAAGGTTCCGCTAACTGTTTGTCCGTTATCCAATACCAAGCTTAAAGTTTTTGAGGATATGGGGCAGCACAATGTTGTTGACCTACTTCGTCGGGGCGTGTGTGTGACGTTGAATTCGGATGATCCGGCGTATTTTGGCGGCTATATGAATGCCAATTTCCTTGCGGTTGCCAAAGCGCATCCGATGAGCAAGGAAGAAGTCGCCCAGTTCACATTGAACGCCATTGAAGCCAGTTTTATTTCGGAGAGTGAGAAACTTCGCCTCCAGAAAGAGACATTGATCTATTTGGCGCAGTAAAGGATGTAAGAAGCTCAGGGCATTGTGGCCCTGAGCTTCTTGTTCACAGGTGCAGGTTTTCCTATTTCCCGTTCATAGCCTTGAGTTTGTCACCCACAGGGCCGGAGAAATTATAGCCGTCGTGCTTGTCCCAGTTGATCGACCATGTCATTACCCCGCCGAAGTTTGGATACAGTTTGGCTGGTACAACCGTACCGCAGCTTGTGCCAACTGTCAGGCAGTCGAGAGCACTAACAATGTTTTGTATCGGGGCCTGGCCGGAGTTAGCCGAGCTTGGACCGGACGGCAAGCCAATAGCCACCTGATCATCGCGTAATGGCTGGAACATAGTGCCGTCAGCGAGCTCGAACCCTTCGACGAGCATTTTTGCCGACGCGACCATCATATCAACCGAACCTTCAGGTGCTGCGCCCGGCATATACGGATTGGCTAATCCACCATTATTGTAAAGCTGAACATGTAACAGGTTCAGCATGTCTCTAAGTTGATCGATAACCGGAATATAGGCTCCCCAGATACCTGAGTAGGCAATCATCCCACCTTGAACATAAGGGTGTTCCGGAGCCATGGTGAGGTACATATTTCCGCCTGTATTGGCCTCAATCTGCTTTAGCGCTCGCGGCAGACGCGCCTGAATTTGTGTACCGTGCAGCAGGTTGGAACCACTTTCGAGGTCGATATCCAATCCATCGAAACCCCACTCTTTCATGATTTGGGTTAGGCTATTAACGAAGTTGACTTCATCCGCGTCCGTGTTGAGCGTAATAGTACCTTCTGCTCCGCCAAGAGACAGAACAATGACTTTGCCCTGAGCCCGTAAGTCACGGACATCTTGCTTGAAGTGCTCTGGACTTAGTGCCGGGCAGGCGCTGTGGATGTCACCGGCATAGAGGTTGAAATGTACGGTACCGTCGCTGTTTCTATCATTGTCAGCAAAGGCGATATCAATCACATCCCACGCCGGAGAAATGTCTCGAAGGCGCATAGGACAACCTGCACCGTTGACGAAGTTGTGCCAATAACCAATGAGCTTGTGTTTTGTGGCTGATTGTTCGATAACCTTGACACTGGCAGTTGCTGACATAGAGGTCGCGCCCTGCGAATCTGTTGCTATTGCCATGACGGTATAGTTACCTGCAGAGCCGGCAGTCCAGTTCGCTGTATACGGTGCCGTTGTATCGGTAGCGACTATAGTGCCATTGACTTGGAAATCCACTTTTTGCACAGAACCATTGAGAGACTCTGCAGTTGCCGCCAGATTAAAGGCCTGACCAAGACTGACCGTGGTCCCGCTGGTCGGAGAGGTTAGGCTGGTAACGAGTGCCTGATCGCTGACACTAACCAGAACAGAAGCTTCTCCGTTGTTTCCTTCGTTATCAGTCGCGACTGCTTTAATCGCGATATCACCAAGTCCTACAGCTTGCCAGTTGGCGGAGAAGGGAGCGGTGGTGTCAGTGCCGACGCTTTGGTTGCCTGCATAGAACTGTACTTGGCTAATCGTGCCGTCTGCATCTGTTGCCTGGGCATTAATGGTAACGTTACTGCCTGCCAATACCGTACTGTTATCGGCAGGTGAGGTTATACTGATTTCAGGCACAATGGCACAGATACCCAGATCAGTCCAAGCATCAGCCCAGTACTGACCTTTACCCGGTTCATAGGCCCATGCCGAATCTGACGAACACCAGCCCGCTACATCACAGTGATATTTGTGGTTGTTATGCTGGACGATATTGCCGCCTTGATACGCCTGGCCTGCAGTATAGGCGGGTATACCGGCGCATCCTCCAGCCGTGTTTCCATCGCTGACTGCAACGGTAACAATTTCACTGAATGTATAGGCATTATCTATATCTGTCGCTTTGGCCTTGAAGCTACGGGTACCAGCTTCTGCAGCCCATGGGTATTCATATGGAGCACTTGTATCCGTCCCAATAATTTGGTCATCAATATAGAAATCAACTTTAGCGACTGGTCCTTTGTCATCAGTTGCGTTTGCTGTGAGGGTAATATTCTCGCCAGCAATGATCTGCGACGATGCGGTAGGGCTGATTAGGTTGATGGTAGGCGGTAGGTTGCCGGTGGCACTGACAACAGAAATCGTGACGGTGTCACTGCTTGTCGCTCCCTGGTTGTCAGTAACCCGTGCTTCAATCAGGTGGGTGCCTAATACCGATTTCCAGTTCAGTGTATAAGGAGGTGTAATAACGCTACCCAAGGAGTGTGCACCAAGGAAGAATTCGACGCTATCTACGCTGCCGTCAGAATCATTGGCATTTGCTGTCAGCACAACAATGTCATTTTCGGTAAATTGTGCATTAGCCAGAGGAGAGGTTAGGGTCACAATCGGTAGCTGGTTGCCGGGGTTCGTGTCGCACTGACCGAGCTTTGTCCACTCTTGCCATGGCCCCGAATGGTTTGCCGGATCATTGCCGATATTCCACCAGTTAGCCTCATAAGCTATATTCTTGCTCTGAACTTGTGTACCGGTGTTATAAGCCATTCCCTGTTCCCAGATAGCAAGTTGAGAACAATTGACTGCATAGGCTTGACCGGCAGCGCAAATACTTAACAGTATTGCCGTTGCCATCAACGATTTTTGCATAATAAAGTTCCTATCAAAGTATCCTTAGAAGGTTAGATAAGTCGCTGTTTACCCATATCGCTCAGCGATGCTGCCTCCCGACATTGCAAGCATCGAGGTGGCATGCAGTTATCATTAGCGCTTATGATTCTTTTTGATAATAAAACTCTTGGTATTGTTCTATACTTCAAGCGCTTATCACATCAGTGATAAGCAAGGGGGAAATTCGGAATGGGATATTGCGAGTGAGTTTGTATTTTCTATGGGCTCAAAAATCACCG
>NZ_JAKRFQ010000573.1 GCF_022347985.1 Photobacterium sp. OFAV2-7 | reverse complement strand
TACTTTAATAAAATTATTGTCACTGTTTAACTGCTATTTACAACAAGCAAGCGAAACATAACGGACATGGTTTACAGGAATAAAAGCTGACATGATGCTTATTATTAAAGTAAACCCTTAGATATTGTAAAGCCCTACTCGGAACATATAAGTGGACATTAAGCAGAGCTTTACTCTCTACATCAAGCTTCTTTTAGTCCTATCAATATTGCGCTTTCCGGATCTAAAATTGGCATTGCAATACCTGCCTTCTTTAGCCACTCCCCAGAAGCCACAACTGGCTCTTTCGTCCATAACGGTTGCAAATTCACGATGTCATGGAAATTCTCCGGGTAATCTAACAAAGAAATACTGTATAACTTATCCTTGTTCAGGCCTGGGATACGTAACGTGCTACTTAGTGAGTTAGTAGGCATGGACAACTGCGCGACCAAAACCACCGCTTTATCCTGTGCCGTAGCAATGACAGCATGGGCAAGGTGAGCATCGTCATCGGTTGACAAACGGATCGCGTCTCCGCTATGCAATAACGGGCGTAACTGTTTATGAAGCTGAATATACTTCATAAACCCTTGCTTCTCGGTTTCAGACTCTTTCACCGGATCAAGCTCTATCCCCATATGGCCAAACAAAGCTGTCAAACCACGGAAATTAATATCATGTGTTCTTCGGGTGCAATGGCAGTGTTTAGCACCAATGTGGCTACCCATCACTTCCGGGGGAAAGAAATAGCTCATCCCTCTTTGAATTTGCTGACGCTCCAGTGCATCGTTATTATCAGAGGCCCAGAAACGATGAGTACGTTTAAGTACTTCAAAATCAATTCGTCCTCCGCCAGCAGCACAAGACTCAATTTCTACATCCGGATGCTTTGCAGTCAACTTATCTACCAGCCGGTAGTACATCTCAACCTGCTTGTGACCTGCCGCATAACCATCATGGCCTGGTTGGACAATCTCCCGGTTCATATCCCACTTGATATAACTGATGTTGTATTTGCTCAGAAAGTAATCCAGACGTTCAAAAAGGTAGTTAAATGCATCTTCATTTTGCAAATCGATAGCGTACTGGTTTCTGCCTGTTGGTTGTTCATAATTGTCCATGGCTAGCAGCCAGTCGGGGTGACTACGGTATAAGTCTGAATCCTTGTTTATCATTTCAGGCTCAAACCAGAGACCAAACTCCATGCCTAGGGCATTCACATGTTCAATGACGCCCTCTAGTCCCTTGGTATATTTGCTTTTGTCTAAATACCAGTCACCAAGGCCAGCTTTATCGCCGCATCTTCCTTTAAACCAGCCATCATCGATAATGAAGCGTTCTACTCCCATCTTTGCAGACTCTGTCGCCATATCCATAATATATTCTGGATTATGATCGAAGTAGATCCCTTCCCAAGTGTTGAGGTGGATAGGACGCGCTTTCTTTGTCAGTCTGTTGTTAAGAATATTGCTTCTCACATGTTGGTGGAAATGCTGGCTCATCTTATTCAAGCCACATTCACTGTGTGTAGCATAAAGCCAAGGTGTAGCAATGCTATCGCCTTTCTCTAGCGCAACCTCACCAGGCAGATAGATAGCTTCAGCTTGCATAAACCGACGACCATCGGCTTTTACATCCACCCTCATACGGTGGTTCCCGCTCCACGCTAAATGGAAACCCCAAACGTCTCCGTGAGTTTCATTAAAATATTGGGTACCGGCAATAAGCGCAGGATAATGTTCATGCGAGGTGCGGCCACGACGGTTTTCTTGCTGGTAGCCGCCTTGAGTCAATCGCATACGGGTCTGCTGAAATTCATTTACCCATCGACCGTAGTAGGTCAACAGCTCATTTGCACGTTCTGGCAGTGGCAACGTATTGGCGAGACGGTTAACTGAATAAATACCATCCGCGGTATTAATCAATTTATGTCTAAGCTTGATAACATCAAATTCATCCAGCCGTAATTCAGTTACCAACTGCAATCCAGCAGCTTTATCTTCACTGTATATTGTGAGCTCTTTTCTGCCCTGTTTTACATTTGTTGTTTGAAATACAGGTGCCCAGCCTTTACCATTGCGATGCCCTTCCAAAGCAGGGCTGCTGAATAACCCGCGGCCAAGTTCCGGGTGTAACGTCATTGGGATATCGGTATCTAAGCGACCATAAGGTATAGGCCTTGATAATGAATACTCTGCACCTTCTGATTTAGTATTGATAATGCAGCCCCAATACAAAATCTCAACGTACTCGCAGACTTTGACAATGAGTTCTGTTTCTTTTCCTGTTACTGAGAGTATTTTAGTATTCATATTCTGCCGCTTAGTTCGTATTAGTTCTTTTTGATAACAATGTTTTTTCGACTACTATCCAGAAACGGATATTCATAATAACTAATGGCTCCATATACAGTATGGAGCCATTTGTCCAGTTGAGGTTATGCTTGCGCTAGCTCAAGCTCAGTCTCTGCTTGTTCTTTATTGAAGCCTTCATGCAGGTAGTAGTAACGCTGGTATACAAAACCACTCACTGCCATCAGAATTGCTGGCAGACCTAGCATCATGAATTCCAGCCCCATGATTGTTTCTGCAGTCTGCTCTACGTTTGGAACATACCCGATGACTGTCAGACCAACACCGACAATAAAGCCACCAGCAGCACCAGCGAATTTCACCAACATAGTCTGCACTGAAAAGATAACACTTTCGCTGCGGCGACCGGTTTTGTACTCACCGTAATCAACGACGTCTGCCAGCATTACTGTCTGAAGTGCGTTCGCAATGCCGACACCAAATTTGATAGCCGCACCAGCTAGACCAATTAATAGTGTACTACCGGGCGAGACACTCCCCATTACCTGAAGCAATAAGCAAGACAGAATCGGGAAACCACAAGCAATCAGCCATAAGTGCTTACGGGGCAATAGTGCGGCAATTCGTGGGAACAAAAATACACCCGCAACTTCTGCAGCACCTGCAACCATCATGTAAACAGGAAATAGCTCTGCATTACCTAAAGCATAAGAAAAGTAGTATATGGCAAAGCCACCTACGAGAAGGTTAGCAACCTGGAAAGAAAGTACAGTTCCAATTAATGCTTTTAGCTGATCGTTCTTGCCGATTATTACTAATACATCTTTAAAGTTGAATTTCTCTGCTGTAGCGCCAATCGCCGGAGCTGATTTTTCTTTTACATTACGTGCAATCAGGAATGCACTCATTACAAACAAAACTGCAATCAACATTGCCATGTTAAAAAAACCTTCGCCCTGATTTCCAGATCCTAGCTCGCCTACAATATGCAGGCCATAAGTACCGGTAACAAACCATGCAAGACTCGCGAACAAGCGAGGCCAAACAACGAGTTTTTCACGCTCCTGGCGAGAGTTTGAT
>NZ_JAKRFQ010000572.1 GCF_022347985.1 Photobacterium sp. OFAV2-7 | reverse complement strand
GCAAATCCGTGGACCTCGGTTCGACTCCGGGACGCGCCTCCATTTGCGACACTAGCTCAGCTGGTAGAGCGCAACCTTGCCAAGGTTGAGGTCACGAGTTCGAACCTCGTGTGTCGCTCCAATTTAATTATTCATTGCCTATCGGTGGTGAATGTAGTGAAACATGTAGGTTAAGCGGGTAGAGCACAACCTTGCCAAGGTTGAGGTCACGCCTAGCTCCTCGAAGATCGGGAACCTCGTGTGTCGCTCCAAATTTTGCGATATTGATCAAGTCAGTATCAAGATGGTGTCTAACCGCTTTTTTATAAAGCACATTGGTTAGGAGCATCGCAATCAAGAATTGCGTGCCCTGGTGGTGGAATTGGTAGACACAAGGGATTTAAAATCCCTCGACGTTCGCGTTGTGCCGGTTCAAGTCCGGCCCGGGGCACCATCTCATTGAAAGGCTTACCGAAAGGTAAGCCTTTTTTCGTTGTGTCTGAAAATCCAACCTCATTGATCACTGTTAGTTTTATGTATAAGGTTAAATTAATCAGAAGACTGTAACTATTTCATAGGCAAGGATACGCGATGAAATTGAACTGTGACATGGGAGAGAGTTTCGGTGCCTGGCAAATGGGTAATGACCATGCAGTTATGCCCTGGATCGATCAGGCAAATATTGCCTGCGGGTTCCATGCTTCCGATCCGGATGTGATGGCACAAACTGTCAAATGGGCGGTTGCCCGCCAGGTTGAAATTGGTGCCCATCCCGGTTATGACGATAAGATTGGCTTTGGTCGTCGTAGCATCCCTCATGCCCTCGACGCCATCACTCGGCTAGTTGCCTACCAGGCCGGCGCATTGGAGGCGATTTGCCAGCTTCACAATACCCATATTTCCTATATTAAGCCTCATGGCGCGCTGTATAACGATATGATGGCGAATGATGGTATTTTCGAAGCCATCGTTTGTGCGGTCGCAGGCCTTAATCAACATAGGGCTATCAAGCTTAAGCTGATGATCCTGGCCCGGCCTGATAATACTCACTACCAGAAGATTGCCGAGCGTTATGATGTCGAGTTGTTGTTAGAGGCGTTTGCCGATCGAGCCTATGACGATACGGGAAGTTTGGTGCCGCGCTCGAACCCGGAGGCGGTTCATCACGATGCCACTAAGATCAAGCAGCAGGTGATAGAGCTGGCAGATGGCAGGGTCACAACGTTATCTGGTAATACACTGACATTTCACGCCGATTCCGTGTGTGTTCACGGCGACAATGATGAATCTATTGCGACAATAGCAGCCTTGCACAAGGTGCTGAACCCATGATGCGCATTGAGCCTGTGTCGGAAACCAGCCTGATTGTATATCTGGGGGAGCAAATTGATAAGCAGCTGACTCAGCGTATTGGGTTGTTGGCGAAATACCTCAAGGACACTTTTCCGAAAGCCTTAATTGAAGTGATTCCTTCCTATACGTCGCTGTTTGTTCAGTACCATCCTCGCTTGGTTTCCTATAGTGTGCTTTACAAAGCGATTACCCATTATGCACCGCAGCTGACTCAGGTGCTGTCTGATGCTCCTTCTGGCAAACTTATCACATTGCCGGTTTATTATGATCATGAGGTTGGTCCGGATCTGGTTTCACTTGCCGAGTTGCACGGTTTAACGACCGAACAAGTTATTGCATACCATATTGAACGTACCTATACCGTGTGTGCGATTGGTTTTGCGCCGGGTTTTGCTTTCCTGGCATCGGTTGATGACCAGATCGCCACGCCGCGTCATGCCGAGCCTCGCCAGAAGATCCCAGCCGGCAGTGTTGGCATTGCCAATGAACAAACTGCTGTGTATCCGGCTGAGTCCCCCGGGGGCTGGCAGATCATCGGTAATTGCCCAATGCCGTTGTATTCACCTCAGCAAGATCCTATGTCGCCCTTTAATGTTGGAGACAGGGTTAAATTCGAGTCGATAGGAAGAGAGCAGTTTTTACAGCAAGGAGGAAGCGTTTGGCCTCATTGGAAGTAATCCATCCCGGTATGCTAACGCTGCTTCAGGATGTTGGGCGGCTGGGTGTGGGTGAACAAGGATTAAGTCAGGGCGGAGCCGTCGACTTGCATGCCTATTGCTGGGCTAACTACCTTGTCGGTAATGCCATGGGCTGCTCTCAGCTCGAAATTACACTTGGACAGGCATGTCTCAAAGCCCAAGGCGATATGATTTGTGCCCTGACCGGAGCCGATATGGGAGCCACCCTTGATGGTGAGCCGATTACACTGTGGCGGAGTTTTCTGGTAAGAGATGGGCAGGTTATTAAGTTTGCTTATTCACGTTCCGGCGTGCGTGCATATCTTGCTGTAAAAGGTGGCTTTAAGGTCCCAGCCGTCTTTGGTAGCGTCTCGACGGTGGTGCGCAATGAAATGGGAGGTATACAGGCTGGTAGAGCGTTGCAAAAAGAGGATTCGCTACCTGTCGAAAGCACAGTAGATACCGACAGTTTTGAGCCTCGTTTGGCACCGAGTCGCTATATTCCTGACTATTCTGCCCCAATTTACTTACGGGTCATAGAGTCGTATCAGTGCAACCGTTTTTCTGCCGAATCAAAGCAGCAGTTTTACCAGGGCATATATACAGTGACTCAGCAGACGGATAGGATGGGATGCAGGCTCGAAGGGCCGGCAGTAGCTGGAGACATCGGTGGTATTATCTCTGAAGCGATTGCCTATGGAGCGATTCAGATCCCGCCGAATGGCCAGCCCATAGTATTGCTCAATGATCGCCAGACACTGGGCGGGTACCCTAAACTGGGATGTATCGCCCGGGTGGATATGCCCAGACTGGCCCAGGCGATGCCGGGCGCTGCTGTTCGTTTTAGTACTGGTGATCTGGAGCTGCTGCAGCAAGAATGGCAGGACTTTTCATTGTTTTTCGGTCTGCCTATCTAGGCGTTTTAAGGAGTAGGCATGTATATATTCGGTTATGGCAGTTTAATTAACCATCACTCACGTTCGTTAACCAGCCAGACCGGGAAGGCGGTGCCAGCAACAGTGAACGGTTTGCAGCGTCACTGGGGTAAAGTTGACGGCAGCTACAAGATATCGCCATTGGTTGCCATGCTTGGTGAAGGCCATTGCAACGGTGTACTGGTGAAAATTGGTGAGAACTCTCTGGCAGAGTTTGATCGCAGAGAAAAAGGTTATCGCCGTATCGAGCTGGATCCTGCCGATGTTGCCGCAAACCATGTTATTGAAAACCAGAAGATGGTTATCAATGAACCCATTTGGGCTTATGTCAGGGCAAACCCCCAACCGCCTTGTGAAGTCCAGCCAATTATGCAGACCTATGTTGATACTGTTCTGGCAGGTTGCCTGTCTATTTCAGAGCAGTTTGCCAAAA
>NZ_JAKRFQ010000571.1 GCF_022347985.1 Photobacterium sp. OFAV2-7 | reverse complement strand
CAGCATTGTTGAGCTGCACCAAAGTAATAAACAAAGCGCCACCGTCTGTCCGGCAATCTACGACGCGACATGGAAAGGCGCCTCGGTTCAAAATCGCGGCATGCACTCGGTGTACGGTCTGGGCCAGACCTTTGCCCCTATCGACCCGAACAATGGCGGCCAGATCAACGGCGAGTGGCTGAAAACCGGTGGCTTTGGTACTCCGGACGACAGGGGCAACACCTTCAGTAGCGTTACCTATACTGACGGTTCCTATGCCGGTGCGACAACGCCCCGTCTGCAATTCCCTGTACTTTATGCGGTCGGTAACGACATTAACTACGCCCTGTTTCTTGATTCAAAACTCAAAAACAGCTTCAACCTATCACGTGAATGGTGGGAAATTCGCAACAAAGATGCTGCCGAAACCAACCTTTATTACCTAAGCGGTGCTGATCTGCCCGACTTGCGCAGCGACTTCATGGAGCTGGTTGGCCGTCCTCCTGTTCCACCGAAAAAAGCCCTGGGTATGTGGGTATCCGAATTTTCATACGACAACTGGGCCGAGCTGGACGACACCATCAATACCCTGCGTCAAAACAATTTCCCTGTCGACGGTGCGCTGTTGGATGTAGCCTGGTTTGGCTTTAAACACGCCTGGCAGAATAACAGCCCGGCCAACCCTATGGGTGATCTGCGCTTTGACGAGCAAGCCTTCCCTAACCCAGCAGGCAAAGTCGCCAGCTTAAAGAATGACGGTATTGGTCTTATCACCATTGAGGAGTCTTACGTCTCCAAGCAGGGTAACTACGGCGGTACCAACTACAACGGTATGGCGGCACAAGGTGGTTTTGCCAAAAACTGCGGTACCAACGATATTACCGAGTTCAATAACTGGTTTGGTGTCAGTGGCATGATCGACTGGTCGAACACCAAAGCAGCGGCCTGGTGGCATGACAATGTGCGTAAGCCAAACATTACCGATCTGGGTATTCTCGGTCACTGGACCGACTTGGGTGAACCGGAAGATTACCGCTCCTATGCCTGCTACAGCATCGGTAACCACGCCAACTACAACAATGTTCACAACCTGCTGTGGAGCAAGTCTATCTACGACGGCTATGTTCGTAATCACAGCCAGAACCCGCAACGTCCGTACTCCATCGCCCGTGCCGGTACAGTGGGCTCGCAGCGCTTCGGGGCGGGACTATGGTCAGGTGATATCGGCGGTCGTCTCGATCACATGAACATGCACTATAACGCGGCAATGCAGATGTCTTTTGCCGGTATCGACTACTACAGTTCGGATATTGGCGGCTTCTGGCGCAAGTCCGATGACAAGGGAAAACGAGACACGGCCATCGCACCGGGTACCGGCTACAACGAAGATGAAATGTACAGTCTGTGGTTTGCCAACGCGGCCTGGCTGGATATCCCGCTCCGCCCTCACGGCAATAACTGCGGTATGCCAGGGGCAACAGGCAGCGACTGTATCATCACCGAAACCTCTCCGGCGATGATCGGTAATACGGCTGGCAACCTGAGCAACCTGCGCCAGCGCTACGAGCTAATCCCGTACTATTATTCACTGGCTCATCGCGCCTATCAATACGGCGAGCCTGTTATTGCGCCAATGCCTTTCTACTACCAGAACGATACCAAACTCATCGGCCTGGCTGATCAGAAAATGATCGGTAAAGACATTCTGGTCGCCAACCTGACGACCCAGTTTGCACAAACTCGTGACGTCTACCTGCCGGCCGGTACCTGGTACAACTACCACACGTTCGAAAAGTACGAGAGTGCCGACGGACTTACCCTGTCAAATGTTAACCAGTGGATTGCATCAGAAAACCGTAACCGTGTGCCTGCCTACGCCCGTGCCGGTGCCATTATTCCTATGATGTATGTCGATGTGCAGACGAAGGATGTGTTCGGCCACCGCAAAGACGGATCAGCCCATAACGAGCTGATTGCCAAAATCTTCCCGTCTAGCGAAGCCAGCAGCTTCACTCTCTACGAGGATGACGGCAGCACTGTCGCCTACTATGACGAGGGCAGCGTACCACACTACCAGGTACGTGAAACGCTGATCAGCCAGGCACCAGTCAGCAACGGGGTTCAAATCACCATAGGTGCAGCAAGTGGCAACTTCAGCGGCGCATCAAGCAGTCGCAATAACGAAGTTCGTTACCTGATCAATGCAACTGACAAGGCAGCAGTTACCCTTAACGGTGCGCCACTGCCACAATTGGCTAACCGCGCCGCATTGTTGAAAGACGGTGCAAAAGGCTGGATCAAAGAAGGCAGCGTGATCTCAGTACGCACCGGCATCGAATCCGTATTGACCAACAAGACGGTGGTCATTACCGCAGAGAACTGTCAGAGCGACTGCGGTTTTGCTTCTAACCAGCCTAGCTTTGCTGTCCGGGGCACCAACAATGGCTGGACAAGCACTGAGATGGCATTGATTGCAGACCATACCTGGCAGGCTGACGTTACGTTCGGCAGCAGTAACAACGAGCGTTTTAAGTTTGATGTGTTTGGTGACTGGAGCCGGAATTTCGGTGACAACGGTGCCGACGGCAGCCTTGAGCAAGGTGGTGCCGATATCACGGTTCGCCAGGGAGAAGGTCGCTACCGTATTACCTTGTTCGACAACAGCAACACCTACTCGGTAACCAAAATCTAATCTTCTCTAACCACGATAAAAGGCGGCACCTAGTCGCCTTTTCTTCGCACGTCACCAAATCAAACACATAGGGAAAAGCAATAAACTAAGTGATTGATTTAAAATAAATAGTTAAAACCCCCTCGCGTTTGCAACAACCTATCTTCAAGCTTAAAATTAACAATAAACAACTGAACCAATCCTAACCAAACGCTTTTTCACCCTACCGATACGCTTTCGATACCGTATGATTTTAATCTTATAGTGTCCAAACACTTAGCGTAGAGGAGCAATGTAATGAAGAAACTACTAGCCATCTCCTTCCTGCTCTTATTTAGCTCCCTGTCCGTTGCTGATCACTTTGTCACACTGGGTAATTATCAATTCAGAACAGGTACCTCGACTTTTAGAACCGAGTATGTCGATCAAAAAGGCAATGCCTACCAGGAGGGTCATCGCATAATGACCGATGTGACTGGGCAGAGATCGTTTGATCTGAGCCGAACCTTGCGGGTACCGCCGTCACGACTTGATGTCAGATCGATCAAAATTGACAGCAGTTATGTCATGGTGCGAGAGCTGTCCCGAGTTCCTGACCAAATAGAATATCAGGGTCTGGTTGTAGTGAACTACCATTACCGGGTACGAGTGTCCCGCGATTAAATCTTGCGAGTTCATTCTGACTCATTGGCCGCTGACGCGGCTTTTTTATTCGCTTTTCTTCTCTTATC
>NZ_JAKRFQ010000570.1 GCF_022347985.1 Photobacterium sp. OFAV2-7 | reverse complement strand
TCTGCTTGCTGCCTTGTATACAGGCATTTTCTCTGCGGTATTCATTGTTAGAGCTCCTAGCTTGCCCGGCTTGGTCACCTTCTGGGCTTCTCACTGACGTAGTTATTATATCTAAGGTTACATGGGCATAGTTGCCCAATATTTCGTCATTTCAGAGGGAGATTCATAGGGTTTGAGTGTTTATGCCCTTACGCTTCAATACTGGTTCCAGGTGCTTCCAGGGCGTGGCAATCATAGATTCCTTCAGGTAGCCCTTATCCAGAGCTGCTACTTTCTTATCGTGCCCCAGTACGGCTTTCTTTGCTTGCTGGCTCTGGCCTTTCAGCCAGCTTATTCGGTCGGTCTGGTTGGCTCTGTCTTCTTCTGTTATCTCATCGACAAACACGACTTGCTCATAGCTCAGGGTGTTCGGGTGTGCTGGCCATGGACTTTTGCCTTTCGGGTACACGCCCTTGCCCAGCCCGTGGAGGTTGGCCCTGGCATGCATGTCGCAGATGTCCGGCTTGGGATGGTTGGGGCTTAGCTTGAACTGTGTGCCGGCGACAAACTCATCTTCAAAGGCCGCATTCTGGAAGGCCATACCATGCGCCCTGTTGATTTCGGTCCGCATCACCCGCTTGATTTGCCAGTATGGCGCCCCTTCATCAACCATCAGCGAATTCGCCAAGGTGCGGTTAATACTCGCGGCATTCGCCAGCTTGGCATTGTTGGCGATATCCGTTGGTACCGGTTGGGAACGGTGCATGAAATCTTGCGCAGCCTCGCTGGCCGACTGTCCCATGATCACCGCTCTCTCTACAGCCTGAGTAACAACTTCCCTTGCATGGCGGTCTATTCGCCACAGCCTGTCGCTAAGCTGCAGGCCATCATTATGGGTAAAGGTTCTGACGGCCAACACAGCCTCATCAATTGCCTTGCTGACCGCTGCAGCTGAAACGCTGGTACTAAACGACGCGCCGCCGTTCTGCGCCGCCTGAACGACATAACCATCTATCAACGAGGCCTGCGTTTGTGCCAGCTGCTGCAACAAGCTTTCAATTTCAGCGGTAAGGCTGTTGAGCCGGGAAAGACGAACCTCACCAAGCTCATCGGCGGCATTGGTGATCTGGAACTGAATCTCTGCCAGCACCGACTGGTAAAGCTGGCCTAACGCCTCCATTCCAGCGGCATCAAGTTCGTTGGTAGCCTTTTCCGCCGCTTTCATCGCGCGGCGGATAGTGGCTTTTACCTGAGTGCGGGTGTTGTCTGCCATCTCAATCACCCGTTACTGATAGCCGTCGCGCTTTCTCCCTTCGGCTGATTGCCGGGGGTAATGCTGACATTGGGCTTATTTTGTGAAGGCTGAGCAGTATTCGGCAGATATGGGTCGGGATACGGGTCTCGGCTGTTGGCTTCTTCCTCCCGCATGCTCTCTGCCCGTTGTACGTCTACCCCGGCGGCTTCCCAAGCCAACTTACGCGGCATACCCAACGCCTGATATTTCAATGCCAGGTCTGCACGCTGGTTCTTGGTATCTGTCATCCGCTCGGCGAACTGAACCTGAAAATTGAAGGAATCCGGATTCAGGCCAGCCAACAGCAACTGCAGCTTGAAGCCATCCTGATAGGCATAGGCCAACGCATCCTGCAGGGCGTCGATTTCTTCGTAGTAATCACGCTTGAGGTCTTCCAATATGTCTCGCGCCATCCCATCGACATAGCCAAACAGACCTTTCGGTGCCGGAGCACCAGAGAAGAAGGCATCTATCAGCAGGCTGATATCGGCTATCTGGTCCATGTTGGCATCACCGCTTACCGCCGTGACCGACAGCTTGTTGCCGTAGAAGTCTGTTGCGATGTCCCCGCTTTCTACTTCTACCCGCTCGCGGTATTCATCGAGCGCGGCCTTGTCGGCGCCATCAAGGGAGTGAGCCAGCTTTTGCGGTGCCCGGGTTCGGCGGCGGATCACTAAATCCTCTTCGGTCATGATCAGCTTCTGCCAGATAGTCCGGTTGGCATCGAGGTAAGGCCGCCCCATGCAGCCCATGTCATCGAAGTTATCCGGATCCAACCGGCTAACGGTCAGCTGCCACAAAGGGAAAGTACAAAGCTCTTGCCAGGTAATCGGGTCTATCTGGCGAAAGGCCTTCTTCGGGTTTCTGAATCGCCCTGTCTGGTCGACGATGGGAATAATGGTTTCCGTCGGCATACGTATCGCGTTGGTGACTTGCATGGCCTCGTTCACTACCCACTGAAGCGGCAAGTTGCCCTCTTTGGCCAGGCCTCCGGCATCACTCATCAGCTTGGCTCTGTTAGTCAGCTGCAGGCGGGTAACAAACTGCAGCCAGAGCTTGTTCACGCGCTGGCTTTCCTTTCCTACCCAATGGAGCTTCAAGCCGCCTTTGGTGGCATCTCGGGCAATCCGGCGATGGATTTTCTTTACCCGGGGATCAATTTTGTCCATATGACGCAGGGTAACAATGGCTGCCCGCAAGTTGGGGTCACACTGCATCATGTCATACAGGTACTGCACCGAGCGTTCCGGGTCGGCGATATGGCCCTTGTCTGAGTTCTGTTGTCCGCTTTGGTTGCCTGCTGTGTTGGGCGCGGAAGCAAACGGCTTGTTTCTGACGGCAGCCCAAATGCGAGATAGCATGCTCATGATAGGTTCCTTAGTATGTTCAGGCTGCTAGGGCTGCCCAATAGCTGGTCTCGGGTTTTGTGATTGATGGTGATGATGCTTGGGACCGGTGCGGCACCTTGGGTGACCAGCGCCCAGTGCGAGGCCATATGGGCATCAAAGAGGTCATCACCGATAGCCGGTTTGAGCATCGTATAGCTGCTGTAGCTTCCGGCTTTTACCGGAGTGGGTTTGATGTTCTTTAGCTGGCGTGGGAGGTTCATGAAATCCTGAACGTCTGGATCGTCTTCCCGATCTTCGACGTACGGCAACACCATCTGTTTGTTGTGATAGGCACTACGCAGGGATTGCGCCATCTGGTGCTTGGCATAGCCTTCGAACCGTAGCGGCGAGAAGGCCCATTCCGGCCAGGTGGAAGCCGTACTTTCACCATTTCCAACAGCACGGCGGTCTATCTGGGTTAATCCCTCGGCAAACAAGTCATCATTAACCTGGGTGATCAGGCCAATACCGAAAGCATCTCCTATAGCGTAGTCAGGGCGGAAGTAACGCCAGAAGCCGACAAGATCTCGCCTTATCACGCCTTCATCCGTGCCCAGGTGCCATGTTTTGCAGAAGATAACGACGGAGAAGTTACCTATTTGCTCTTCTACTACCAGGGAAGAACGGGAGGACTCTGGGTTTTCACCATGGCCTGTGTGGTCATAACCGAAAGACAACATGCCCCGCTTTTTGTAAACCGCGTAGGGTTCCGGCGCTGCCGGTTC
>NZ_JAKRFQ010000058.1 GCF_022347985.1 Photobacterium sp. OFAV2-7 | reverse complement strand
TGGTTAATTTACACCTACCTGAAGGGAATTGTTTTGCCAAAAATCCTCTAAAACCAAAATCCGGGAGAAAGTTTTTCTACAGCGGCCAACTCCAGGAAACTAGCAACCTCCGCAACTGCCACAACGCCAGTCTTCCGCATTCACAGCCTGATAAAAATACCGGAAGTTGTCCTCATCAATCGGAATATTCTGGGTATCAAAAAGATCCGCCAGCCAATCTATATTGGAAACAATCCATTGATCTTCTTCCTCCCCTTCGGCGTAGAGGGGATCATCCGGATCCATGAAGTTATAAATGCCAAAGGTACCCATATCCTTTTCAAGCTTTTCTTCCGGAATCTCTAAAAGGCTTCCCTGATATGTAATTTCCCAATGGCCCAGACACAAGGTGTTCCCTACCGATGTCCAGCGTGCTTTGAACGGATTGCCCATAGTGCTTGCTCAGGTATTAACGAAGTGGCACATAATAACCACCGCGTTAATATGGTCAATACCTCCAGAGGCTTAAACAGCCAGCACTGTGACTAGGCGTAGTAACTAGGCATAGTAGTTAACACCAACGGCGTACTTGCTCGCAGTATTGTCGATACTCTTCACCAAAAATGGCTTCCAACACATCTTCTTCCGGGCCGATTTGGAAGTTATTCATATAGAAGATAAACAGCGGGATCATCACTAAAGCAGAGAGTGCGGATAAATAAAGAAAGGCAGCAATCAGAAACAATAACAACCCTAAGTACATTGGGTTACGTGAAAACCGATAGATGCCGGAGGTTACCAGACTTGATGCCTTATGAGGATTACGCGGATCAACAGTTGTTCGCTCTTTAGCAAATGACATAACTCCCGCCAGCCCAACCAAGGTCCCAGCAAGGCTAAATATCAGCACCAGCATAGACTGGCCCCAGAATGAAAATATCCACAGTGGCCAATACATTGAAAGCAAATACATACCGCCAAGCGTTATCAGCAATAACACTGGCGGAGGCAATTTCAAATCCATATCACCATTTCCTCCATAATAAACGCAAGCAGAGACTAACCACTTCACTACCGCCCTCTCCTTTAATAATCAGTCTAATATATACCTGTGTTACTGACGGACTGAACTGAATCACTGAATAGACAATAGTAAGACATTGCTAAGCAGTCATCTGCTCTATAAGATTATCCGACCAATAACTTCTCTCGATAAATTGCCAACAACCTCTACTATGCAAAAGCTCAAGTACCTGCAAGGCTACCCCTCCTCTATTACCGACCAGGTGGCTCGCCTGATTGATTCCAACCAGCTTGAAGCCTTCTTGCTAAAGAAGTATCCCCACAGCCATGAGCTAACAACAGAAAAAGCCTTGTATGACTATGTACAAGAGATCAAGTCGCAATACCTAAAGAAATCGCCCCCGGTAAGCAAAGTGGCCTATGACAAGAAAATACATGTCATCAACCATGCGCTAGGGCTCCACTCGTTTGTCTCTCGCGTGCAGGGCAACAAACTCAAGGCAAAACATGAAATTCGCATTTCGTCTATTTTCAAACATGCCCCATTGCCCTTTTTACGCATGATTATTGTCCACGAGCTTGCCCACCTGAGAGAAAAAGAACATAACAAAGCATTTTATCAACTTTGTTGCCATATGGAGCCTAACTACCACCAGCTCGAATTCGACATGCGGTTATTTCTCACTCAGCAGGAACTGAGCGGCCCGATCTACTCCTAGTAACGTTTTGACGTTACCGACTATAAAGATCTGACATCAGCCAAACTTTTGCCTACAATATAGCGCTAATTAGAAATTTAGGTGTTTACATGAAAATTTGTGCTGTTGAGTTAAAAAGCAACGAGGCGATTGTTTGCCTGCTTTCACAAGACAATGGATTATTTGACATCCCTCAGTGCCGAACTCAAAAGTTCATTATGAAAGACTCTCTCGACAATACTGAAATGAGAGACTTCCAGTTCGCATTCAAAAAGCTACTAGAAGACTACCAAGTTGACGCTGTTGTGATCCGTACCCGCGAGACACGCGGTAAATTTGCCGGCAGTGCAGTAGGCTTCAAGCTAGAAGCAGCAATCCAGCTTCTCGACGGTGTTCAGGTTGATTTCGTGTCAAACAACGACATCAAACAAAAGCTGAAACGCAATCCGCTGGCTATCGATTTCCGCGATACAGGTCTGCGCCAGTTCCAGGAAGCTGCGTTCACCACAGGCTACGCTTATCTGAGTAAGTAAGCGCCTGCTAATCATTGAAAATGGGGCTAACAGCCCCATTTTTCTATCTATCGCTCACCAGAGTATGGTCGTAGCCTAAAGCAAATCAACCTCGAATCGGGCAAGTCTGGCTTCTGCAATAGAGCAGTTCGTCACTGCCATGAGCTCCGCCAGCGTAATGTTAGGATTCTCGAACACCAGTTTCTTTAGCTGCTCTTCCCGTGATTCACTGTTTTCATTAATGATCACAAGCCGCTCATCAATCTTACGTATCAAATATTGAAAAGCCTCAGGCTCTGAGAAGTTCAGGCTATCAGAGAGCTTGCGCTGCGCACAGGGTTCTCCGCTCACCTGCCAGTTTCTGGAACGGCGAACTCTTTTTAGCTCGCACCCATATTTCTTGGCAATTAGCTTGGCCTTTTTGACATTGTCACCACCTATACGGTGAATTAGTGACGGTAAGTGGATGATAAGTTTATCTTCGCTCTGACCTTTCATTAGTCGCGTTTCAGCGGCCTGATCACCGACTCCAGCCCTTCAATTTTAAACTCAAGCGTCAAAGCCATCAGCGTACCCAGCTCTCCTTCCGGGAAGCCTTTTTTCTGGAACCACAGTAAATATTCTTCCGGCAAATCGATAAGTGCCCTGCCACTGTACTTTCCAAACGGCATTTTGACATTGGCAACCTTGATTAAGTGTTCTTTTTGAAACATAGCAATCTCCTTGCCCTTAAGCTTCGTTGATTGCATTGCCATATTCAAGCATTTACCAACACGCTATTTTACCAACCATTGCTGACTGACCAATTCTTGGCCATTGCATACCAAAGCACCGACAAACTCGGCTCCCTGGCGTATTTTTCCAACCCCCGCAGGTGTTCCCGTCATTACAATGTCACCATCTTCCAGCCGCATAAAAGTCTGTACTTCCTCAAGGATCTGCGCTGGTTTGTACATCATCAACGATGTATCGCCCTGCTGGATCAGCTCTCCGTCAATATGCAGGCTCAACCCAAGCGGCGCATCACCTCCAGAAATGGGAACAAACGCGCTGAACACAGCCGAACCATCGAACGCTTTACTTCTCTCCCAGGGCAGCGATTTAGCTTTTAGCTCACTCTGAACACAGCGCTTGGTCAGATCCACCCCTAGCGCTGCCGCAACAAATTTGCCACCTTGATACAGATAAGCTATCTCGCTTTCATAGTGAAGTTCATCGCCCCCATGGCTAGCAGATAAAACAGTACCAATTGCTGAGTTGGGCTTTACGAATATCACCATTTCATCCGGGATTTCGTTTTCTAGCTCATGAACATGATCAACGTAGTTTCGACCGATGCAGACGACTTTACTGGGTGATAGTAAGGTATTATTGAAACTCACCGTGTTCATACTTAGTCCTTTAAGCAGTATTAAGAGATAACTCAAGATACACCCAAACTACCTCAAGATGCTCGATTCGGCGAGAATTACTTACGACTATGGCTTGGCTATACCACACTGAGAGAGGAACGATAAAACTGGCTGTTGCCAGCTTTATCGTTTATAGAGCCTTACTGAATAAAGACAAGCTGCGCCGTGACAGGCACGCTGAGCAGGATGGAATTTAATTTCGCAATGTTTCTCAATACCTCAATCCCCTTGTCCAAGCCAAAGAGTGCGGATTTAACTTCAATCGGCCATGTGGTTGAAACGAGCACTCCACCGTTTTCCAACCCTGTTACCTGAAGTTTCGCCGCCAGTGTTTGCTTTAATCCATGAAGATCCAGCGAAAACTCAATATCCGCAGGCTGAGTTTTACCAGGGATCAATTCACTCAGCATCACAGGATCAACCTTGGCCGTCAGTGTTGCGAGTGGAAACCCTTCGACTTCAAACAGCTCCTTCTTCATGCGCTCATCCCGAATCGAGATCTGGGTGTCAACACTCGCAAGATCAATAACCACCTTAACCTCGCCTTCTTTTGACACCGAGCCGCTGATATTTCGAAAATGGTGCTGTTCTATTACCGAGTCATTCTTCACAGAAATAAAGTTCACATTGGAGCTATTGCTATCCAACTTCCAGTCAGCCAACACATTGGCGTTGAGCCCAAGCAGCAATAATCCGGCTAACAGCACTTTCAAACACACGCGCATTATGATGTCCTATTGTTGATGTTCTTATCACATCACTATAGGCCACTGATTTCTATCAACCGTATTATTATTGAGCTAACCTATCTTAAATCGATTAATCATCCTCATAAGGTCGACCGAGACCTGACTCAACTCTTCACTGGCGCTAGCCATCTGTGCTGATTCCTGGGAAACAGACATCGACATATCTTTCAGGCTGACGACATTTCGATTGATGTCGTTCACCGTCAGATTTTGCTCTTCTGTTGCAGTCGCGATGTGCTGACTCATATCCTGAATAACCTGTACCTCATCATTAATGGTATTTAGCGCTTCACCGGCAGATGCAGAAATCTTGGAGGCGTTCTCCGCCTTTTCGGCCCCTTTGCTCATTACTTTCACCGCATTTTCCGCGCCGCTCTGAAGCTTTTCGACGATATTCTGAATTTCCAGTGTCGACTCCTGGGTCCGCTGCGATAAAGTTCGGACTTCATCGGCAACAACCGCAAAACCCCGGCCGGCTTCACCTGCACGGGCAGCCTCAATCGCAGCATTCAATGCCAATAAGTTGGTTTGCTCGGCAATACCGCGAATCACCTCCAAAACGGTATCGACATTTCGGCTGTCCGCTGCAAGCTGATCCACCACTTCACTGGCTTTGCCGATATCTTCAGCCAACAGGTTAGCCTCGGAAATATTATTATTAATGATCGCCATACTGCCCTGAGTCTCTTTAGCCGCCGAAATACTCGAGTCATTAGCCTCAACCGTTCTCCTGCTTACCTCTTCGACGGTAGCCAGCATTTCTGTCATTGCCGCAGCAAGTTGCTCCACATCATTCTGCTGCTGATTCAAATTATCATCGACGGTATTAATCGACGAAGACATCTGGTGTGCCGACGCTGAGACCTGCTCACCAACGACACTGATATTTTGCATAATACTCTGAATGGAGCAGACAAACTGGTTGAAGTGACGGGCAAGATCGATCAGTTCTCGGGTCCCCTCTTCTTCCAGCCTCTGCGTTAAGTCCCCTTCGCCCTTCGAGAGTGCTTCCATTGCATTAACAGTTCGTTTAAGCGGAGAAGTAATAGAGCGAATAAAGAAAGTCACGATCAACGACAACACAGCAAGAATAATCGCAGCATTGATCATAGAAACGACTTCAGAGCGATGAATATCGGCCTGCAGCGCTTCCATGTTCATTCCGCTACCAACTAACCATTGCCAAGGTCCAAACTCTACAGCGTAACTGGTTTTCGGCTCCAGCAGGTCTTTGTCATGGCTATTCGTCCAGACATAATCAACAAAGCCGCCACCATTTCGTCCCTGGACATAGAGTTCCCGGACAAAACTGAACCCATTCGGGTCCTTGAGCCCCAAGGTGTTCTTGCCTACTAGTGACGGAACACCGCTGGTCAGCTGGACACCCTGATTATCACCGACAAAAATATAATTACCGTTATCGAAGCGCATCGCTGCTATCGCTTCCAATGCGGCTTCTTTGGCCTGCGGCTCCGTAAGCGCTCCAGATACACTAAGCCCATGATAGTGCTCTACAATACCCACGGCACTTTCTACCAGCGTTGCAACGCCTCGCTCATAGTTCTCCCGCATATGCTCACGTGTCTTGGCTGCATTGATCAATGTGCTGGTCACCAGACCGACAGCGAATAATGCGAGGATCACCCAAACACGCGTTGCGATAGTCACACTTGATAACTTGTTCTTCATAACACTATTCCTTATCGTCATCCCTAACGCTCATTAGGACCGGATACATGCTTGTCACCGAAACATCGGTGATGATGGCGATGCAATTCCTGCAGTTTCCTCTTACACGCATCAACATCCTCTTCCCCGGACAAATGGTTGATAACCTCATCAAACCTAAGCATTAATTGCTCCGAATGCTGGCGAGACCTCTCGCAAATGACATCCTCGGTCGAATTCTGCTTATGCTTCAGCCGTTTGTGTTGTGCACGCTTAAATACATTGCTCATCCTGATACCTCTGCCAATTTCTTGTTCTTATCAAAGTGGTAAACATTGATTCGGTTCAAAGCGCAGTCCGGCAGGTACACCTTGCTGTTATTAACATGCAACAGATACGGCATCCACAGCTGACCTTTGCCCGGATCGGCACCAAAGCCACTGAAGCTATCGACAAAATTTCCTTCAAGATCAAACACCTTTATCGAACGATTCACCAAATCGGAGATAAACAAATGATCCGAGTCATAGTCGATACTCGTCGGCAGCAAGAAGTTGTCGTTGCTGGCACCGTATCCTTCCTGACCAAAGCTCGATTTCCATTGGTTATCAGCGTCATACACCTCGATGCGATTATTGAACTGATCAGTGATATAGATAAGGCCATTTTGGGTAGCGGCAATATCAGACGGAGTATGAAACTCGCCATGTTCGGCCCCGAGCTTACCGAATACGCCGACTAAACCCGGCTCACCCTCACTGTCGATTCGCCAGCGAGAGATTCGGTGGTTACCCGAATCGGCAATAAGAATGTCATTCGTTGCCGGATCTATCGAAATTCCCTGTGGTTTATTGAGCTGCCAGGGCTCGGCACCCAGCCCGCCAAAAAAGGTGTAAGGCACCAGCTCGCCGATGCGGCTGTCATATTGAAGTAGAGAGACTATGCCGCTTAAATAGTTGCCCACAACTATCATCGGGACCTCATGGTCAACCTGTCCTGGTAAGGGTTTCTTAGGCTTATAGGCAGCAATTCCCAGCGAGCCGGGCAGCATAGGGAGACTAACTGGCGATGCCGAGTCAACCTGGCCGTTATCACTGGCCTGAAGCTGATAATTTCCGGCATCGACCATCCAAAGCAATGTCTTCGGATCTTCAAACCTGTCATTCATAATCACCCTTAGCCACGTCTGCTGCCAGCGCTGAACCCACTCAGACTGGGCAGTTACCGCCAGGTTCAACCACGACGGCATACCGGCAGGCTGCATCGCTTTAAAAAACTGCTCCTGAAGGGAAAACTGGTGGGAAAGCCAATGTTCAATCAACGGATACTTTTGTCGGTAGTGCTGATGATTAGGTTGAGTGATCCCCCCTGCCACAGCAGTGACAAAATGAAACTGACCGGGACTTCCTCTATCATCACCAACTGTTTTAACGACCCTGCTTTCACCGATATAGTTCTTACCGGCGAACTGCTCACTGAAAGAAGGCAAGCTAACGTGATGAAGCTGAAGCGAGGCCAAAATAGGCTCGGTAATTAACAGCTGGTCCCTGTCATTCATTTGAGTGTTCTGAATAGGCGCAAAGAAGCCATCAAGCGTACCTTGCAACTCACCGTCTATATCGTATATCGATATGGCATTGGCCTTAGCCCCCGGTATCAGAATCCGGTTCTGAATCACTGAGACATCTCGCGCCAGCTCAAGACCGTCGATATAGCATTTACCATTGCTGGCAAAAGGTCGCCCTTTGCCATGCCAATCACAGCGGACGACCGTATCAAATCCGGTATTGGCGACATATAGGAATCCGTCATCATCCATACTCAGACCCTGTGGCCACAGCAGGTGGACAGGCTCCTTACCGCCTTCAATCTCATGAATAGATCTCAAGTACTGACCCGCTTCAGAGAAAATAGCCAACCGACTAGCACCACCGGCCCCCTCATAAAACTCATCTGCCACACAGAGCTCGCCCTGATAGAACGCCAGACCATTGGGACCTTTTAAGTCGACTTCCGCTTCATTGCCAAATTGATGAATAGACTGAACAGTGAGGTTGGCATCGTAATGTAAGATGTGGATTCGCTGGTTACCGATATCACTGACATAGATCCAATTTTTAGTCGGATGAGCAAGCAAGCGAAATGGCATGTTGAACTGCTGAGGCCCCTCACCCGTCGAACCAAACTGGGCCAGAACATGGTTCAGCTCGCTATCAAAAACAAGAATACGATTATGGGCTGTATCGGCAAGCCAGACATTTCCAAAGTGATCCAGACAACTTCCTACTGGAGTATTTAGCGATACATTGCCTTCTACCGGGCAAGGAAGGGCTGGCAGCTGTGCACCCACACTGCCAATATATGACTGAAATTCTATTCCCATCTTCTAACCTACTGACTCTTTTATTAAAAGAATACTTCTTATGTGTCTAATTACATAATAGGTAGCAATGTTACGGCGAGCCCTTATTTGAAATAACAATATTTATAAAGTTTGAACCAGCTCAACAATTGAACAGCTTTGACTGAAAAGGAAATCATCTATTACATGCTATACCCTATGCGAATACAGGGGCTTAATGAACGATTTAACAATAAGAAAGAGGTAGCGTTGGCAAGCGCCAGACCTGGCGAGGAAAAGTAAAGAGATAGGAAGAATAAAAGAGGCTCCTATACGCTTCATGCGCTACACCAACAAAGCCATCCATACCTGTTTCTACTCTTAAGACAGGTGCTGACTTTGTCAGTGTAACGGTGAAGAAACGTAAGGAAAACGCTCTTCGTTAGGCAATTTGACGCTGTGGTTCAGAGAGCAATTCCGCAGCGATACGCTTGAGCAAGAATGTCTCACGTTCTATCGACATCCCTTTTTTATCACTGTTGGCAATGGTCTCTTCATTATGAGCTATCGCATCAAAGATATTCAGCCACACCGGTTTCATGCCGTTGTTAACTTCATAGTCTTCCAGCTGAGTATCACCCAGCTCAGCATCTATCGTACAAACGAAGCAATATGATTCCATGTGCATTATGTCATGCTCTGGCTTGTACCATGGCCGGTACTCTTCATACATACCAAATGCCGAGATATTGCGGATATTGCGAGCCCCCGTCTCTTCCTCAAGCTCACGGATCAACCCTTGAATGGCATCCTCACCTTCGTCAATGCCGCCACCCGGCAACGTATAGTCGTGATAACGTGCGGTGTAGAGCATAAGGATATTCTCACCATCGAGAATGATGCCTCGGGCCGCCTTGCGGTGGAAAATACGGCCTTCAAGCTTCTCAATATCAGGATGAACGGTTGACTTCAATAATCGCATAGCTCTGTCTATTTACTTCTGCACAATAACAAGCCGTGCATTCTAGCCCAATACCTAACCCCAAGCTACTCATACCAATCTACTTGTCACCAGTTAAAGACACGTTTAAAGAAGGTTTCGACATTCTTTACATAGCTTCTTTTCAACGTTCCGTTCGGATCCCACACCGGCAGCTTTGCCGAGCCGATGCAGCTTTGCTCCAATCGCCCCGTTTTCGCCTGGTGATAGGTAAAGTCGGACACCTGCGGCGGTATTCGAAGTACTAACGGCTCTGGATCGCGCCGCTGAATATAATCGGCGTAAAGTCGAAGCGGCCCTGAAGAACCTGTCAGCTTAGCGCTTTTATTATCGTCACGCCCCATCCAGATAGTAACCACTTCTCTGCCGTCTACCCCAACATACCAGCTGTCTCGCCCCTTATCTGAGGTGCCGGTTTTCCCGGCCAGGCGTGATGAAGGCAAAATGGAATTCAGGTAACGTCCGGTCCCAACAGTCACCACCTTCTGCATCCCGTACAAGGTCAGCCAGGACGCCTGCTCAGATACAACCTGCTCCCCGGATGCCCGCTTTTGATACAACACATTACCGCTGGCATCAACAACGGCACTCAATGCGGTCAACTCGCTTTTTCGACCACCACTGGCAATGGTCTGATACATCTGGGTGACATCAACGGGCGTCAGGGTAAAGGCTCCCAGCAACATAGATGGCAGCTTAGGTATTTCATTGCGATCAACCCCTAACCTTTCCATGGTATCGATAACTTCATCCAGGCCCACGGCCATTCCGAGATTCACTGTCGGAATATTGTATGACTTCGCCAGCGAAAGATATAAAGGCACCGACCCACGGTATTGACGGTCATAGTTACGGGGTGACCACTTTTCACCATTCTGCCCTCTTAACGTCAATGCACGATCGTCAAGATTGGTGGCAAGCGAAAAGCGCCCCGGCTGCTCGAGGGCTGCCAGATAAATAGCCGGTTTAACAACCGAACCAATAGGACGCTTGGCATCAATAGCCCGGTTGAAGCCGTCGTAACCCGGACGACTTCCACCAACCATAGCGCGGATTTCACCGTTCATGCGATCGGCAATTACCACTGCGGCTTCAAGCTCGTTGCCAGCACGCTTTTCCAACTGGGGAATCATGTGACGGACAGCCTGCTCAGCCTTGGCCTGAGAGTCAGGATCCAGGGTCGTAAATAACCGCAATCCCTGACCAGGCTGGTAATCATCGACATACTTTTTCAGCTCACGCTGCAACTGACCAAAATAGGCTGGCTGTCGGTTGGCTATCTGCCCCTTCTCTTGCAAATCCAATGGCTTGTCAGCAGCCAGCTTATAGTCCTCTTCTTCGAGAACACCATTTTCGACCATTAATCGCAATACCAGATCCCGTCGGCGTTTGGCACGCTCCGGGTATCGCCACGGATTATAGTAAGAAGGTCCTTTCACCAGCCCGACAAGTAACGCCTGCTGATCGACGCGTAGTTCTGATAATGGCAAGCCAAAATAGAATCGCGAACCAAGCGCAAACCCGTGAACCGCATCAGCCCCATTTTGAGCCAGGTAAACCTGATTCAGATAGGCATCAAGGATCTGGTCTTTGCTGTATCGATAATCGATGATCAAGGCCATATAGGCTTCTTTGAATTTACGCCACAGGCTTCGCTCGCTGCTAAGAAATAGATTCTTGGCCAGTTGCTGAGTGAGCGTACTGCCGCCCTGCACGGTTCGTCCAGCTTTCAGGTTGGCAACAAATGCCCGGGCAATCGCTGTGGGAGATACTCCGTCATGCTGGTAAAACTCCTTGTCTTCGGTTGCTATCAGCGCCTCAATCAAAGGCTGCGGCATTTCGTCTTTTGGCCGATAGATCCGTTGCTCGTCTGTCTTAGCCTCCAGCATACCAAGTAGCTTTGGCTCGACACTAAAAGTTCCCAGCTCACGTTCGGATTCGACCTCTGAAATCCGTCTGACCTTCGAGTAATCAAACTCAACAACCACATGCCGCTGTGGCTGCTCCCCGTCCCTGAATTCAAACGGACGACGAATAAACTCTACCTTGAGTCGGCTTGTAGAGTACTCACCACTTTTCTTCGGACTGGCAACTTTACGATACTTCAGCACTTCCAACTCGTTGACCAAGTCTTCATACCGGATCACAGCCCCTGGCTGAAGGGTTAACTCACGAGCGTAAACGACAGAGGGTAACTGCCATAGCTGCCCTTCGAACTTATCCGTTACCCTATCGTTAAGGCTATTCCCCATCCACACCATGCCAGCTACAATCAACACCATGCCAACCAGGCAGCCACATTTGAGCCGCTTGCTTCTTGTAGAAACACGATGTGTAGACCTTTCTGAAGAGGGGGAAAAAGAAGAAGTGGTCGATTGTGCCTGTTGATTTGATTTCTTGGATGACAGGTGTTGTTCTGTCTCTTGTCGCGGTTGCTTGTCTGATGTTGCCATTACGTTCTGTACAGTCAATTACTGAGTAATTGGTTGTCCTAAGAGATGAATTCGGTGCCGACAATACACGAGGCTGATGGCAAGGATGTCATCCGACTGTCAAAGAAGCGTCTCCGATCCATCCCCAGAAATGGAAATGATCTGGAGTTTCACGGCAAAATCGCTCAGAATACGCGCCCTGTTTTAGCTTACTGCCGAGAAAGAAAATGGAACGCGATTACAAACTTGACTGCCTGCTGACAATGCCACGCCACGAGCTGGAAGAGTTCAGCGTAAGAGTAATTGGCCGTATGGTTCCTGAAGAGATGATGCAGGAGCTATTTACCTTCGACCAGGAAGAGATTGATAGCGAAGACCGCCTGAAGTCGGCACAGTTTGATGCCATGCTTCGAATGACCGCAATTGCCCTCGGTGAAGTCAAGATGGCTTTCTCCGAGTCTGACAACGCACAGCAAAATACCGAACGCATGATCCGCCTGATCTTGTGGCATTTCTACGCTATGTCCTTCAACCTTGAAGAAGCAGTTACCCTTGAACAACACTGCGAGCAGGTGGAGAAAATTCTGAATAAAGCCCCTGAGGATGCCTTCGGCTGGGTCAAAGTACTTACCGAGCTCCTGCACACTTATGCCGAGCTGAGCGAAAAGTAAATACATCATCTGTCAATTTAGCTCGATAGCAATAATCTCCCCAAAGTAAGCATTAAAGCCGCCGAACAGTGCCCTGCCCGGCGGCTTGAGTCTTAAACTGTCAACCATCACGCTGTCAACGAAGCTT
>NZ_JAKRFQ010000569.1 GCF_022347985.1 Photobacterium sp. OFAV2-7 | reverse complement strand
TTATATATTAATTGGTCTTAATGATAGGTGCTATAATATGTCGCATTCAAAGCGTATTCCACCATGGCCATTTACTCGATGGAGTCTTAAGGCCAAGTTAATACTAGCTTTTTTGCTGGTTGGTGTTATCCCTGCTTCGATAACAACAATGATTGCAACGTTTCAGTCAAACCTAGATATAGAAAGTAAGGTTTCACTAAAGCTTGAAGCAATTAACACTTTAAAAAGAAATCAGGTTAATAACTACTTTGCTGAGCGTGAAGCTGATCTTAATATTCTTGCTCGCCTTATTCCTCAGCTTGATAAAGAAGCTTACGATTATTTTTTTTCAGACTATATCAGTAACTATCATTATCATGATTTATTTCTTATTGATGTAGATGGAACAATATTCTATTCAGTGACCAAAGAGCCAGATTATCGAACTAACATCCTTAATGGTAAATATGCTGATTCTAACCTTGGCAGTCTGGTCAAGCAGGTAAAGCATTCTGGTCGCTACGGAATTGTTGATTATCAGCCCTACGCACCAAGTAATGGCGATCCCGCTGCGTTTATTGCCAAACCGGTCGATGGCACAGATATGGTTGTCGCGCTTCAGTTATCTCAGTCGGGACTGCGTCGCATTATGGCTGTTCGTGACGGCATGGGTGAGACCGGGGAAAGCTATCTGGTGGGGGATGATAAGCTGATGCGTTCGGACTCCTTCCTTGATCCTGCGGCACACTCTATGAAAGCAAGTTTTGCCGGAACGGTTGAGGATAATGGCGTTGATAGTGAGGCAGTTAAACGGGCGCTCAATGGGCAGCAAGGCGTTGATATTCTCGCTAACTATAAAGGAGACAAGGTACTCTCCGCCTATGATGTTATCGACATTGGTGAATTTAGATGGGTAATTATTAGCGAGGTCGATATTGCGGAGGCCTTTAGCTCGGTCAAGCGTACAACACTCATTTCGGGCTTGCTGATCCTTATCTCGAGCATTGTTGTCTTCCTGCTGGGTTTATATATCGCACGGAAAATAGCAACACCTATTATTGCGGCTGCCAGAGTGGCGCAGAAAGTAGCTGGCGGTGACCTTTCACATACTATCCAGGTAGATGCTCACGATGAAGTCGGAAAGTTGCAAACATCGCTTGATCAGATGTTGCTCAACCTGCGTGCTATGGTCGGCCACCTTACCGAGGTGGCTTCGCAGCAGGGGACAACTGCAGATGAACTGGCTGCAATTACCCAGCAAACCACGACAGCTGTTGCCGAGCAGCAGATGCAAACGGCTAGTGCAGTGACTGCGACAAAGGAGGTAGGGGCGACAATCAGAGAGATAGCGGCGACATCAGCGACCGCTTCCGGGGTGTGTGAAGATGTGCTGGCCAAAGCTAAGGAAGGGGCAGAACATATCGAGGATACCTACAACTCGTTAGTATTGCTTGGTGAAACCACACAATCTACATCCGAGCAGATAGTCAAGCTTCGTCAGGATACGGATCAGATAGTGAACGTGCTGGCAGTGATCAAACAAATCGCCGAACAGACTAACCTGCTGGCACTCAATGCGGCGATTGAAGCGGCAAGGGTAGGAGAGCACGGACGTGGTTTTGCCGTGGTTGCCGATGAAGTTCGTCGTCTAGCGTTGTCTACCCAGCAGTCAACATCGGAAATTGAAGGGATTATCGAGACGATTGCCGGTGGTGCTGACGCTGCAGTTGAAACGATGGGGGCAAACGTTGAGCAGACTAATCAGGTCCAACAGCTCGCGAGTCAGGCCAATGAGGTCAACAGTGTGCTGTCTCAGGAAGTCGGGGGGATCTTTGATATGGTGGTGCAAATTGCGGCGGCAACTGAGCAGCAGACAACGAGTATCGATGACATCGCCCATAACATCGAATACATCGACAAACGAGCTGCGGAAACCGAGCGGGCTACCCGAAATATTGCTGACTCAAGTAGTGAGCTTTCCCAGATGTCTCATACCTTAAATGCCGAGACACAGAAATTTATGCTCTAACGACAACTTCATCCCGTTTAGATAATAAAAAATGCCACCCGTGATGGGTGGCATTGTGCGGTGTGCTTATAGTTGCTTTGCGAAGCTGTTTGTCGCTATACAATGAACTTGTTCATTACACTATCTTGTTCACGTACTTTGTTGATCTGGACTCCCATTGCTTCATTGGCACCATTGGCCGCCTCGGCAACCTGTACCGAGAGCTCTTTTATGTTCAGGGTGTTGGTATTAATTTCTTCGGCAACTAGGCTCTGCTCTTCAGCTGCAGAAGCAATCTGCAGGTTCATATCGTTGATTTGCTGAATGGCACCGCTAATGCGTGCTAAGGCTTCATCTGCTTCCTGCGCTTTGACAACGGTATTGGCAGCTGTTTCTTTGCTTAGCCCCATAACGCTGGCCGCTGAGCTGGCGCCAGATTGAAGTTGCTCAATCATCTGGCGGATTTCTGTCGTTGACTCCTGAGTTCGCTGGGCAAGAGTGCGAACCTCGTCGGCAACTACTGCAAATCCACGGCCGGAGTCACCAGCACGGGCAGCTTCAATCGCGGCATTGAGTGCCAATAGGTTTGTCTGGTCAGCAATTTCATTGATAACCTTCAGGATGGATTCAATGTTGCCTGTAGCAGCTTCTAGTTGTTTGACGACTTCCACAGCCTCGTCGATTTGCTCTGACAGGTTGGTAATTGCAGTTGCGGTATGTGAGACCACATCACTTCCTTCGGTTACTGCTGTGTCTGCTGCCTGAGCGGCAGAGGCGGCACCCTGTGCGTTACCTGCGACGTCTGATGACGTGGTTGCCATTTCATGCATGGCTGTAGCTAGCTGATCCAGCTCCTGCAGCTGGGATGACATTGCGTTGGCAGACTGCTTCGCACCTTCTGCTGTCATCTCTGTGCCCTGCATGATGTCGTGGCTTAATGACTTGGACTGAATGATGAGGCCCTGTAGCTTTTCGGTGAAGGCGTTAAAACCCTTTGCCAGTTCGGCAAACTCGGCATCGGTGCTGGTGTCCAGGCGGCGGGTCAGATCGCCCTGTCCGGATGCAACGTCCTGAATCGCGATATTCAAGTCTTGCAACGGACGCATGAGTACTTTGATAAGAAGCAGCAGGGCAATAATACCGGCAATCAGAGCAACAACTGAATAGATGATGGAATCTGTTTTTAGCTTGTCGACAGCGGCAAATGCCAGGCTTTCATCCAGAATAGTACCAATGTACCAGTTCTGGCCTTCAACCTGGGTAAAAGAGAGCTTAACAGTTTTACCATTGAGTTCTGTAGTTACTACCTTGTCTGAAAGAGCCTGATTACCTAGGAAGTCTGACATTGGTTTGCCATTGTATTTCTCTTCAGGGTGCGCAATAACGGTACCATCGTTGGCAACAATAAACAG
>NZ_JAKRFQ010000568.1 GCF_022347985.1 Photobacterium sp. OFAV2-7 | reverse complement strand
TTGGATTTCCTTTACAGGCTGGTTATATCGCTGGTTGATATGATGAGTGACATGTTGTTGGCGTTGTTTGAGCAGATGTTAGAAGCAGCCAAGGGGCTGATATCATTGATTAGCGATATGCTGGCCCCTGTGGACCTGTCACAGTACTTAACGGGGTTCCCTGCTGGGGTGTCTTGGGTGATGGCGCAAATAGGCTTGCCGCAAGCCTTGGTGATTATTATCACGGCAATTACAATTCGTTTAATTCTTCAGTTAATACCGTTTGTGCGTTTGGGGTCATAACATGATTTATTTAATTCAAGGCAGGCCGAAATCTGGTAAAAGCTATGAGGCGGTTAAATACCATATTATTCCGGCCATCAAGTCGGGACGAAAAGTTATTACAAACTTGCCATTGGTTGTAGAGCATTTTGTAAAGATATTTGGTGCTGAGGTAAGGGATTTAATTAAGGTTGTTGATTCCTATGATACGTCGAATTTTGACTCTGGGGCGGCGGATTTTCATTTTAGTAAGCCTGAGCATTACATGGATGAATGGCGGGATGAAAATAACAAGGGTCCTTTGTTTGTTGTTGATGAGTGCCACTTTGCTTTGCCTAGGGGCAAGGTTCTTCCGGAGGTGATTAAGTATTTCACGATGCATGGTCACTATGGTGTCGATATTCTTTTGCTAACTCAGAATGTCAGGCAGACCGATACCAATATATTGGGCTTGGTAGAGGTTATGTATAGGACCATAAAAAATACTGCCTTGGGTTCAACTAAGACGTATACAAAAAAAGTGTTAGATGGGTATCGTGGTGCTGTGGTTAATACTGAGCAGCGTAAATACGATGACAAGATATTTCCCTATTATAAGGCGTTCACTGGTTCTCAGGGTGCGGTGGAGGCCGCTGGGCCAAGTGATGTAAAACCTATCTGGCAGCATTGGAGCGTTATCGGTTCGGTGGTCTTGCTGGGTGGTGTATTGATATTTGTATTGAGCGGTGGTGTCAGGAGTCCTTTTGCTATGAAGGAACCAGTAGAGACGGTTCAGGAGGCTGAGCAGGAGACGACAGGTTATAAGCTGCCAAAAACGCTGGAAAAATTTTCGCAGCAGGTGCTGTTTGATAAAACCAGCAAAGGCAATCCGCCCGAGCACCCGGTGTTTGTGGCCATTGAGGCGTTGCTGGCCAATAGGCCCAATGTCAAAGATCCCTTGCTGGCACATGCGATAAAAGAGTGTCGTCAGTTGCTGGCTGAGGCGAAGCGGCGCAAAGGCTGGTTGTCATTTGATGATCTGCTGACCCAGCTGGCCGCGGCACTGGCCAATGATACTGACGGCAGTTTGGCGGCTCGGATCCGGGGCCAGTTTCCCGTCGCGATGATTGACGAGTTCCAGGATACCGATCCGCTGCAGTACAGTATTTTCAATACAGTATATGGTGATGAGCACTGCAGTGAGGGAGAGGGTATACCAGTCAGCGGTTTGTTTATGATCGGGGATCCGAAGCAGGCTATCTATGCTTTTCGCGGTGCAGACATTTTTACCTATATCCGGGCACGTCGACAGGTAACGGCTCATTACACGCTGGGCACCAACTGGCGCTCGACCGCCGAGATGGTCGAAGCCGTCAACCGTATTTTCCAGCAGCCGCAGCGACCGTTTATCTATGATCAGGACATTACCTTTCTGCCGGTCAAACATAGCCCGAAAGCGGCCGATCGCAGCTGGCAGCTTGCCGGAGAAAAACAGCCTGCCCTGAGCTTCTGGCGTCAGGATGCTGATGAGCCGGTTAAAAAAGGCGGTTACAACCGGGTGATGGCGGCGGCAACGGCGGCAGAGATCCAAAAAATACTGACGCTGTCGCAGCAGGGTGAGGCGCTGCTGGTCGATGGCGAGAAGTCTAAACCGATCCGGGCCGGTGATGTGTCTGTGCTGGTTCGAACCGGAAGCGAGGGGGCAATGATCCGGCAGGCTCTGGCCGAGCAGGGCATTGCCAGCGTCTACCTGTCAAACCGCGACAGTGTGTTTTCCTGTAGTGAGGCCAGTGATATACAGCGCTTGCTGGTGGCTGTTTTGATACCGGAAGACGAGCGGGGGTTAAGGGCTGCCTTGGCCTCGGGCCTGTTTGCGCTTAGCGCACGTCAGCTTGACGAGCTTAATGCCGACGAAGATCGTTGGGAGCAGCATGTCGCTGAGTTTCGTGAATACCGTAAGCTGTGGCAGAGCCGGGGTGTGCTGCCGATGCTGCGTCATGTGCTGGCCAGTCGCCGGATCCCGGAGAGACTGCTGAGCGAAAATGGCGGGGAGCGTCGCCTGACCGATATTCTTCATCTCGGTGAGCTGTTGCAGCAGGCAAGCCAGACCCTCGACAGTGATCATGGATTGCTCCGCTGGCTGGCTGAACACATCGAAGCCCCAAACGGTAATGCCGATGAGCAGCAGCTTCGATTGGAGTCGGATCGCAATCTGGTACAGATTGTGACGATTCATAAGTCCAAAGGACTGGAGTATGACATTGTCTTCCTGCCGTTTGTCTGTAGCTATCGCGCGGCAGGGACGGCCTTGTTCCATGACGAGCAAACGCAGCAAGCGGTACTGGATGTGACCGAGCAGGAAGAAAGCATGGAGCTGGCGGAGAAAGAACGTCTGGCTGAAGATTTGCGCTTGATTTATGTAGCTCTGACCCGAGCCGTATATGGCTGTTATATCGGGATGGCACCGCTACGTAACGGGCTGAGCCGCAAAGAGCCGACAGGGTTGCACAAGGCTGCAATTGGCTGGCTGGTACAGGATGCTCAGGAAGGGGGAATTGCCGAGCTTGATGCGGCTTTGGCTCGTCTGACATCGGCGTCATCGACGATGGCGATCACGCCGCCTCCGGTGTTGCCGGAACTGCCATGGTGCCCCGATGAAGGCGAGCAACCCGAACTGTCTGCATCGGAATTTACCGCCAAGATAGAGCGAAACTGGTGGATCACCAGTTACTCAGGTTTGGTAAAGCAGGGGAGCCACAATCATGATGCGTCATTCGAGCTACCTGGCTTTGATACCGACTCGTCGCAAGACAGTGACAGCGAAGACGGAGAGCTGATTGAGCCTGAGCGCTCTATTTATACCTTCCCGCGTGGTGCGCGGCCGGGCACCTTCTTGCACACCCTGTTTGAAGAAATTGAGTTTACCGAGCCGGTTGAGAGCGAGGCGACCCGAGATAAAATTTTGGAGCTGCTGCGCCTGGAAAACTACGACGAAGTCTGGTTGCCGGTATTGCAGACGATGATCCGCGATGTACTGAACTGTGCACTGGATGGTGACAGTCTGCAGCTGGGGCATATCCCGGCACGCCAGCGCCTGACCGAAATGGAGTTTATGCTGCCGATCAATGTGTTGTCGGCCCCGCTGCTGAACAAGGTGATA
>NZ_JAKRFQ010000567.1 GCF_022347985.1 Photobacterium sp. OFAV2-7 | reverse complement strand
CTCAAATCTGATGTCGGGGTGTTTTTGCTGAAAGGCATGACAGATATCCACCAGAAAGATTTCAGTAAACATCTTCGGTGCAGTCAGACGTAGTACCCCACTAATACACTCATTTTCCTCCTGCACATTGCTTTGAAATGCTTGTAACTGACTTCTTATCTCTACCCCGTAATTATATGCCTTTTGACCTTCAGCTGTTAATCGCATATATCTTGTTGATCTAACTACTAGTTTTATCTTGAGATCTTCTTCAAGCGCCTTTATCTGCTTCGACATATACCCTTTGGAGATCCCGAACTTTTCCGTGGCTTTAGTAAAACTCCCCTGCTCCGCAAGTTCCAGAAACATCATCAACCGCTCTACATTCTTAATATTCATATGCTCAATATTTGGTGTTCGCCATTTTATAAGTTTCCTTATAGTAAATAGTCTTTTTATTAGTAGCTAGTTTTTTGAGCTTAATGGAAACAATAGAATTCCTCCAACTGATTTACGATACATTCTGGTGATTTTCATGTCTCTAAACTCGATTAACAAACACCTGCTTAATGCCAGCCAATTGGCTTATGGCTGCATGGGATTAGGCGGTGGCTGGAACACCAACCCGATAACATCTGAGAACATAATACAAGCTCGGCTTATCATCGATGTTGCACTTGAAGCCGGTATTAATGTCTTTGACCATGCTGATATCTACACCTTCAGCAAAGCAGAAATGGTGTTTGGTGAAATCCTAAAACAGCACCCTTCTCTACGAGAAAGCATGTACATCCAGTCTAAATGTGGTATTCGCTTTGAGGATGAGTCCGGACCAGGCAGATATGATTTTTCTGCAGAATGGGTGACTCAATCGGTAAATGGGAGCCTCAGGCGGCTACATACAGAAAAGCTGGATGTATTGCTCCTGCATCGCCCCGATCCGCTTGTTGAACTGGATGAGTTAGCTTCATCCCTTAACGCACTACGTAAAGACGGTAAGTTTGACTACCTTGGCGTGTCTAACATGAACCACCACCAGATCAGCTTTCTGCAATCGGCATTAGACATGCCAATTATTGCAAATCAAATTGAAATGTCTCTGGCGAAGCTCGACTGGCTCAATGAAGGCGTAATGGTTGGAACTCCGGGATACCAGAATAACGACTATGCCAGCGGCACATTGGAATACTGCAGATTGAACGGGATCCAACTTCAAGCATGGGGGTGCTTGGCTCGAGGTATGTTCTCGGAGAGTGGCCTGCATTCTGACCATGAAAATGTCCGAGTTACGACTGAATACATCATGACCCTTTGTGAAAAATACCAAGTCCCGAGTGAAGTGATTGTACTGTCGTTCTTACTTCGTCACCCGGCAAACATTCAACCGGTAATCGGCACGACAAATATTGAACGCATTAAAGCCTGTGCTACTGCCCCTGAGATAACTCTTACTCGAGAAGAATGGTACAGCTTGTTCGTAAAAGCCCGTGGCCACGCTTTACCTTAGATATTTGAAAGGAGAATAAATCATGTTAACGCTAAAACAAGTACAAACACTGATAGAAGCTGCAATTACCAAAGCCGAAAATGCAGGACTGCCAATTGCTGTATGTGTGTGTGATACACATGGAGAGTTATTAGGATTTGTCCGTATGGATAACGTAAATATACAGGCCGGCTTGCTAGCGCAAAACAAAGCTTATACGTCTGCTCGCGACCGCCAACCGAGCGGCAACCTTGGTGCGTGGGCGCGAGAGACAGGTAAAACACTGGCATATTGGACCGATCCTAAAATTACTGGGTTCAAGGGTGGTTTACCCATTGAAATCAACGGCGAGCTAGCCGGAGGGATCGGGATCAGTGGAATGAGCGAGGACGATGACGAAAGCTTTGCTGCATCCGTACTAAAAGTGCTCGTTTGATTGCTTCGGTGGGAAGAGAAAGGACAGGTTGTTCCTGCACTTTTTGTTTACATAAATACCTTTAAGGCTGAGCTGAGCCATCACAGCGTGATAGGAAAAATGAACTAGGTATTTGGCTGTTAATCAGGCGAAGGCACAAAGCCGTATTTACAGATGTAGAACTTTGCGACAAAACCTTTATTAGGGAGAAGGACCAAAATGCTGAAACCAAATCGAATACAAGATCTATCACGGAACGAGCAGGGGCTGATTTTGTCGTTAGATATTGGATGCTTGTTAATTCGCCCTCATAGTAAACACGCGGTACGGATTTCCATGCAATTTGGTGATGAAATACCGCTTCACTATGCGCAGCCAAACGCAGATGTCGAAAGCATAGCCTACCTTATACAAGACTGGCCAACTGAGATGACACCTGGGCTAGTGGAAGGAGATCAACTATCCCTCCCCCTTGGGGAGTATCAGCTGACGTTGAATCAAAACCCACTGTACTTTTCTTTAACACGCAATGGGAAGGTCATTTATCAAGACTTACCAAGGCGAGCTTTCGTGTTAGATAATAATCAACGTCGATGGCATTACCATCAGCGTCAAGATCAAGACCTGTATTATGGCTTGGGTGAAAAAACGGGTCGACTAGAGCGTAGCGGACGTCGTTTTCGGATGAATAATGTCGATGCAGTCGGCTACGACCCGAGTTGTGGAGACCCCCTTTACAAGCACATACCATTTTTTGTTCGTTATCGTCCAAGTGATAAGCATTGCATTGGCATTTACTACCATAACGCTCATCAATGCGAATTTGATATTGGTAGTGAACGTAGTGGATATTGGGGAGAATACGCTAGTTATTGTGTTGATGGTGGCCAGGTTGACTATATATTAATGTTTGCGCAGCAGCCTCATCAGGTATTGCAAGAATACCTTTCTATTACTGGATTCTCTGCGATGCCAACCAAATCTTCGCTTGGATATATGGGCTCAACCATGTATTACACAGAGCTTGCCCGGGATGCTGACCAAACTGTATTGGGGTTTGTGGATGAGTGTCGCAAGCAGTCTATTCCACTTAGTGGCTTCCACCTGTCATCTGGCTACACGAAAGGCGTCGATGGCAAACGCTACACCTTCAACTGGAATACACATAACTTTGCTGATCCCGATGGTTTTATCAAGCAGATGGCAGAGAAGCAGCAAGTATTGTCTCCCAACGTAAAGCCCGGTTTATTGACCACCCACCTTTTATGGACAGAATTTGACCAAGCTAACGCCTTCATTCGCACCTACGATGGTCACGCCTCGAAAGTCGAGAAGTTCTGGGGAGGCGATGCTTCCTTTGTTGACTTCTCCAACCCTACAGCGCGATCGTTATGGTCTAAATATCTGCGCCGTTCGCTGATTGATAAGGGAGTTGTCTCTATATGGAACGACAACAATGAGTTTGAGATGGATGGAGATGCTATCTGTGATGGCGACGGACAATCGCAACCGGCCTCCTCAT
>NZ_JAKRFQ010000566.1 GCF_022347985.1 Photobacterium sp. OFAV2-7 | reverse complement strand
CAACCGGCTTGAGCCGGGCCGTAAAGTGACGCAGCACCGATGGCTCATACTCAAACCTCAGCCCTTTAATATCACTAGCTCGCTTGCATACTGCAATCAGCGCATCGGCAATATAATCCATGTGATCATTGGTATAGACCCGGCGTGGAATCGTCAGCCGCATCAGCTCAAGCGGCGTCTCCTTCTGCTTACCCGTTTCGGGGTCGCGCCCCAGCAACAATGATCCAATCTCGACCGCACGGACACCAGCTTCAAGATAGAGCTCGTTACACAGGGCGTGGGCCGGAAACTGCTCCGGTGGAATGTGCGGCAGAATTTTCTTCGCATCGACAAATACGGCATGGCCTCCTGTCGGGTACTGAATAGGGACCCCACCTTGACGAAGTCGTTCGCCAAGGTACTCAACCTGGCTGATCCGGTAGTGCAGAAAATCCTCTTCGGCCCCTTCATATAGACCGCGAGCCAGCGCTTCCATATCACGCCCGGCCATACCACCATAAGTGACAAAGCCTTCCATCGGCACGCAGCGGGTACGTACTGCCTGAAATAACTCTTCATGATCACGAATACAACACAAGCCGCCGATGTTGACCATGGGATCTTTTTTGGCCGACATCGTTAACATATCGCCGTATTGATACATCTCTCGGATGATCTCGAGGATAGAGCGGTTCTCGTAACCCGGTTCGCGCTGCTTGATAAAATAAGCATTTTCACAATAACGGGCAGAATCAATGACCACCGGAATATCATTGCTTTTCGCAATCTCATAGACAGCCCGCATGTTGGCCATCGATACCGGTTGCCCGCCCGAGCTATTGCAGGTAACTGTGGTAATAATGGCTGCAATATTCTTCGAGCCGTAATGTTTTATAGTCGATTTGAGCTTGTCGAGATCGAAATTTCCCTTCCAATTATCAAAGCTCTCTGTTTCAAAGGCTTTCTCTGTCAACACATTGATTGCCTTACCGCCGTTGAGCTCGATATGCCCTGCCGTTGTGTCGAAATGATAATTAGAAATAAACACCGGCTTGTCGCCACCACGGACAGTTTTCATTCGCTCTATCAAACATGGAAACAGAATCTGTTCTGCTCCCCGCCCCTGGTGAGCAGGAACCGTCAGCTTGTAGCCGAAGAAATGTTCTACCGCCTCACACAAATGAAAATAGTTACGACTCCCGGCATAGGACTCATCTCCCATCATCAGGCCTGCCCACTGTGTATCACTCATCGCTCCTGTGCCGGAGTCGGTCAGCAGATCGATATAGACATCTTCGCTTTTTAGCATAAACGGATTGTAACCAGCCTCGATTAGAGCCTCCCGACGATCATTTTCATCGGTCATACGGATCGGCTCTACCATCTTGATGCGAAAAGGTTCCGGAATACGTTTCATAGACATTGCCTCATAAATAACGTTACGGCCTGCTGACGAACGAGCACAAAAATGTAGGAAGTGATGGAGTTACAACGCTGAGGCAGACGGAAAATCGTGAGAGAGGCGAAAGTCTTGGTTATACCAAGATGACAACACAAGAGTGATATCCAGCGAAGGCAAACAGATCAGATACATCATATCATCCTTCCATGAGGTAGGTTTATAACGGGCTGATAACGAACAGGTTCCTGTGTTGAGTATAGACAGAGGTCGGTCATATACGAAACAGCCGCAATAAAATCCCTTTATTGCGGCTGCCTAATGATCGTGTCTATCCATTAAACCTTTTTCCAATAATACTTGTTCCAGGTTCAGTTTTGGTCATGAACGGTTTGACGGAATCAAGCGCTTTGCTGATGCAGTATTACCTTCACTATCAGTGGCCTTAAACGTCAAAGAGCGCGCTGATTCTACGTTGCTGTGAACAAACACGCGTCCGTTATCAGCTGTTACATAAGACTGGGTCGCATCAGCCTGGATGGATACCGTTGCTCCTGCTTGTGGCTGGCCTGCTCTTTCAACCACAACCCAGGCTCCGCCTTTTTGTGGTGACACATCCAATGTTAATCCATGTTGTAAATCAGCCAGGGCTGCACCAGAAAAAGTAGCTGTGGTTAGGATAAGAGCTGCAATTGACTTTTTCATAACTTCCTCACTTTCGAGTTGTTGTCTGTATGGTGGTACGCAGTCTGTCTGCGTGTTGATATTCATCATAGGCGTGACGAACATCACACTCCATAACGTATTTTGATAGATGTTGTTCGAAAAATTTGAGCAAGAATTTTGAACGTTATCCGGTCTGAGAGGGAGTTCGACTAATAGTTTCACGCTAAGTCAAGTAATCATCACACTCGACCAATACGAAACTAAACACATAAAAATCAATAGCTTACAACCATCACAAGGCCACACCCAAACTTGCATCACATTTTTATGCAAGAAAAATGTTTACAGGATACAAATTTATGGTTAGTGTTTTGAGGTCTGCGACTCAGACCTGAAAATGATTTTCGAAGAACACTTCACACTCCTAGCTTCTCGCCAAAGCCTGCTGTAAAGAAGAACCTCCAAAAGATCATATCGATGATTTATTTCCACTGTCGTCGTGTATGCCAAGCAAACTGAACAACTCTGATTAGTTCAGATAATGACTTCGTTTGGTATCGTTGCAATCGACCATGCAGTGAAGCGCTTTTGAGTAGGGTGAGCTCATAGCGGTAAATAGATAAAGGTCAATGAGTTTAAACGATAACAACCGCAAGCCAAGCGCTGCGGGATTAACTTATCTACTCAATTTGATAGCCACAAGCATAACGCTCTTAAAGCATTGCTTGGGCAAAAAAGGAAAACATTATGATTTCACAAACCGGTATTATCCGTAGCTTTAACACCAAAGACAAAACTGGCCTCATCACTTGCGATCTTGGCGGTGACATCCGTTTTGACGCAGTTAATATCACTGGCGCCTGCCAGCCTGTTTCCGGCAGTTTGGTCGAGTTCATTATGGATGACTCGTCTAACAAGCTACAGGCAATCAATATCCGCTTTATCTAAGCGAAGAAAACTGTCTTTCCTACGCTGTGGCATTGTCTGTCGTCACAGCGTCAGAATTATTCACATTATAAATAAGCACTTTGTTTTATATTATCATGAGTCACTCTGTGATTTTTATTCCAAAGACAAATACAATTCTAAATAACAAGCGATAGGCTACCCACATCGTCATTATTTTGATGTTGCGTTAATAGCATCCAGCCATATCAATAGTTAGAACTACAATTCAACTCAATCCAATACTTTACTCTATCAATTAGAGTAAAAGCACCAATAATTAATATAAAACCCTATAGATAATTATGGAAAATCATAAGCATTATTGAAAAATAAAGTTCCAATTGGAAAAATTAAAATACCATTCTCTGTGAGAATATTTCACTCGCAACTATTTTTATGTATTATGCCCA
>NZ_JAKRFQ010000565.1 GCF_022347985.1 Photobacterium sp. OFAV2-7 | reverse complement strand
TGCCACTTTCTTTTTAAGCTCACCATACTCCTTCGCAATTTCAGGATGAGCAATCAGGTAATTCCTGAACGTAATGTGCAACTTGCCATTTTCATCACCAGCCTTAAAGACATGGATATGATGGGTACGATTATTTCCCCCCTTTTGGAAAAATCGGCGCTCAGCTATCCCATATTCACCCATGGCTTCATAGCCGAGTGAAACCAATTCTGAAGTAAGTAAGTCCACAGCATTCAAATCTGTCACTTCTACAAGAATATCGATAATGGGCTTAGATGCTAATCCCTCTACCGCCGTACTACCAATGTGGTGAATATTCACAACCGCATCACCGAGCACGTTTTTAATCGTTGCCGCTTCTAATTCGTACAAACCGACCCAACTTGGATCATAGCTAACAACTTCTATTATTCGCTTACTCACCGTTTACCCTATAGCTTTTATCGCCAGCATGAGCGATGCGAAGAATACACTCGCAAAGTTAAATACTATAAAACCCAAGGTTCACCCAGTCAGAGCTATAAATTTTTCAAGCCGACAAATCATCGCCTGCTAGATAAACTTATGCCATAAAAACCTGAATTTATTTGGGAGTTCATTGATAATCTGAAACTTTTCACGTGCAAATACTAAATCAATACAGCAACACTAGCGAATAAAAAAGTCTAACATCAACCAATAATGTGAACGCAACCAATACGGTAGACGACAATTGTAATACTTTATTTCAAGCGTTAATTTAACGTAACAACCAAACTAGCAAACAGCGATTTTATTTGCTCTTTGAGCCATCAATTTCAGGATGGCCAATTAATCGACCATGGAACTTAGATAACCCTACAGTTCGGCGTGTTTTTTCTGCCCAAATAATCCCCAATACGGCACCTAAACCAATACAGATGGCAATGACGGGGAAAACCATTTCATTCAGAGCAAAACAAATCATCCCGCCAATAAATGCCCCTAATAAGACGGGCGATGCCGCTACTTTCAGCCAAAGCAATATATGCACGAAACGGGCGACAAATTTCATTACGACAGCTCCCTTATTTATCAATCTATAAATACCTTCTGCATTTGAAGGTCAATCATAATACCAAGCCAGTTGAATATTAATTTGACGAACCTCTTATAAGCCTTACAAACTGATGAAAAGAAAGGGAAAAATTTGATTTCAATAACGAAATCACCTCTGACAACAATATTGCCAGACCAACACAGAAAGCGTCTATAGCTAGAATGACTAGCTAATTAGCGTAATTGGCGACACTATCCGGTCGCCAACCTTGATGGAAAGCTAAATTAATCGAGCCCAAAAAGGTCTTAAGCTCCATAGCGAAAAGAACATCACCGACGGGGCGTATTTCTTCTTGCTCCATAAAAAACGTGATTGCTCTCTTAGAAAGTCCGCGCCTAGAAAAGCATCAGCAAGTTGTTCAGATTCCCGAGCATTAGCCTTTTTCAGATCGTCCAACTGACTTCCAGCCATAAATTGTCGCTGTTCTTTATTAGTCACCCAACCTCGTGCAATGCGCTCTGCTTCATCCATTAATTGCTCATGGGGTACAACCTTTTGAACCAAACCGGCTTCTAATGCTTCCTTGGCCTCAGGTTTCCAGCCTTCGCTGCCCAACATACGTTGCGCATTCTTTTCTCCCATCAAACGTGGGAAATGAACACTTGAGCACCCTTCCGGGGTTATACCCAATACGGCAAAAGGCGTTGAGAAAGTTGCCTTTTCTGATGCAACAATACTATTTGCCAAGGTGGATGACGTAACACTGGCTCCTATTGCCGGGCCGTTGACAGCGATTAACAGCGGCTTAGTGCAGTCGAGGAAAAGCTCAAACAAAGCTTTATTGTTTTTTACGATTAACTCACGCAACTTTTTAGGATGCATGAGCTTGAGAGAGCCCCCAAGATTAACCCCGGCGGAATAATAGCTGCCAGAACCGGTCAGAATTACCGCTTTCACAGCATCATTGGTATTCGCTTTCTGAAAGGCTTCACCTAATGCATCCATCATCTCCAATGTCCAACCATTGAGTTTTTTTGGTCGATTCATCGTAATGGTAAGCACACCATCGGTGAGACGGGTTAAAAGGTGACTGGCAGCAATACTTGTTAAACTCAGGTCATTCACAATATTTTTCCCTGTTAAAACAATATCGTAACAATTAGCCTACTACACCGCATCTGGTTAAACCAGTTTAGGGTTCAAAAATTAGAATATTTACTTAACATAAAGTGTCGCTAGCTCTGTACCCATAACAAGACCAACGATTATCCGACAGGAAGCAGCTCCCCACTGAACGCAGGTTGCGACATGAAACCGCCTCTCAAATTGAGGCGGATACATCTCATTGGATTCACAGAGCTATTCACAAAGCCATTCAAAAATCTATGCAGCCACAGTCTGCTGGCCGAGCATACGCAGATCATCCAGCGTTTCTGCATAGGTTTTCTGTTTGCCAAACAAACCCGCCGTGCCAAGAACAAAGTATTCCACCTTATCCTGAAGCTTCTCGATGACTTCCGGACTAATCGCACCATCAATGGCAATCTTGGTATTAGTGCCCTGCTCTTCAATCATCGCAATAATCCGTTCGATACGGTTGTATGCATTTGGTATAAAGGCCTGTCCTGCAAAACCTGGGTTGACCGACATCACCAAGACAACATCTGTCACATCCAGTACATCTTCAATGCTGCTAAGAGGCGTGCCGGGGTTGATCGCCAACCCGGACTGAATACCCTTAGCCTGAATGTTTCCCAGTGTGCGGTGCAGGTGCGGTGGCGCTTCTGCATGAACATACATTAGCTTTGGCCCTAACGCCGCAAATAAGTCGATAAACTGATCAGGGTTAGAAAGCATCAAGTGTACGTCATAGTCGATGTTTGTTAACTCCTTAATCGCTTTGATGTCTTCAGGACCAAGTGCAAAGTTGGGAACAAAGTGACCATCCATCACATCAATATGAAGCATATCGACATTGGCTCTTTCGAGTTCTTTGAGCTCGTAGGCCAACTTAGAAAAATCCACACACATCATCGAAGGACAAAACTTAGGCATGTTGCTTCTCCTCAATGGCTGCAATTTGGTCAATCCGATTCTGATGGCGTCCGCCTTCAAAATCGGCATCAAGCCAACTGTCAATAATCATCTTGGCGAGCTCAATCCCAACGACTCGCGAACCGAAAGCAAGGATATTGGTATTGTTATGCTCTTTAGATAGCCTGGCCGTATATGGATCACTACAAACAACAGCACGAACGCCGGGAACCTTATTTGCCGCAAGAGAAATGCCAACGCCGGTGCCGCAAATGAGAATACCCAGATCGGCTTGTTGGTTGATAACCGCTTCCGCCACGGCGAGACCATATTGCGGATAATCCGTTCTCTCCG
>NZ_JAKRFQ010000564.1 GCF_022347985.1 Photobacterium sp. OFAV2-7 | reverse complement strand
AAAAATGTGTGCTCTAATTCATGTTAGCGAACTAATATCTATGCTCAATGCTGGTTTAGATGTTAAGAGTGTAATGTGAGCAAGGCCAAAGAGGAAACAGCATGTCTCAGGTTAGTGTAGCCGAAATACAAAAAGAAGACGGTAGCGATCAGGTACTGCAGTGGGTAACCTTCCAATTGGAAGATGAAACCTACGGCATCAATGTGATGCAGGTACGTGAAGTATTGCGCTACTCCGAAATTGCTCCGGTACCAGGTGCGCCAGATTACGTTCTGGGTATCATCAACCTGCGTGGTAACGTAGTAACGGTTATTGATACCCGTTCTCGCTTTGGCCTAATGCCAGGTGAAATTTCTGACAATACCCGTATTGTGATCATCGAGGCTGAGAAGCAGGTGATCGGTATCTTGGTAGACAGTGTTGCAGAAGTTGTTTATCTACGTAGTTCTGAAATTGACAGCACACCAAGTGTCGGTACAGAAGAGAGCGCGAAGTTTATCCAGGGCGTGAGCAACCGAGACGGTGAGCTGCTGATCCTGGTAGACCTAAACAAGCTGCTGTCTGACGAAGAATGGGACGAGATGGCGTACTTGTAATGCTAAGCCTCGTTTTGCAATGGTTGCCGGTTGCTGTTGCGATCCTGGCCGTGATTATTTCATGGCTAATGGTTCGTCGTGAACGCAAGGCCCGCCAGGCACTGGAAGCAAAATTTGCCGCCACAGAGTTGGTTTTGAAAAACTCTCGGCACCAGCACGAAAGCTTGCTTAAGCAGTTTACCGAGCTGCGTGCCGGAACAATAGGTATGAGCCAGAAGCTGGCTGATATGGCTGAGCACCTTGAGATGATCTCGGATCGACAGGGTGAAATGGCGATGTTGGATCCCGACGGAAAGCTCTACAGCCGCGCCAGTAAAATGGTTGAGCTGGGTGCCGATGTTGATGAGCTGATGGAAGAGTGTGATTTGCCGAAGGCGGAGGCGGAGCTGTTGCTGCGCTTGCAGCAAAAGATGGCGCAGCCAAGACGGCGTTAGAACGCTAACATGGTTTCACAACCTGTTTTTCAGTTGTATTACACTTGCTCGTTGATACTTGAAAGCCCTTCCCACCCGGGAGGGGTTTTTCCGTTTAGGAACCAGGAAAAAGCGATCAGCTCGGCGATAACCCGATATAGGTTCTCCGGGATCTCATCACCGACCTCAAGGTTGTTGAGGTAGTTGGTCAGCGCCTCATCTTGATGAATCAAGCCGCCTTGTTGTTTGACCTGCTCGATAATGTGTTCTGCCAGCTGGTTATGCCCTTTGGCCGTTACCGTTGGTGTTTGCTGCCCGTCATAGTGGAGTGCTATCGCACTTTTATTCTTCTGCATTCTTCTATCTGGCTACCTGTGTTGTGGTCACTATATCAGAATCGACAGCCCTTCTGTTTTGGGCTCGATAACCTGCGGTGGGCGAAATGTAAAGGTGGCAGGCTCGCTGTCGATCCCCAGCATTGTTAACCGCTCGGCCAGCACCGGAGAAAGGACCTCGGTGCGTTTCAGCCACTCTCTATTGTCTGATTCGAAGGCGAGGGCCAGGTTTTGTTGTTGCCATACCGCGATGGCATGGACGATATCGTAATGGCCGACAGGGAGGGCTAACCGGATAGTCCACTTAGACGATTGCTCGGTGCTTCTTGTCGAACCTGCGTCGGGGTCTTTTTCAATAGATAACTTCAGCTCTCGGCCGTTGGGTTGCAGCAGATGAAGCTGCAGCACGCTAGTATCGCCGTCTTTGCCGTTGGCTGCCAAACGCTGTTCAGCAGCCAGTTTGAGTAGCGCATTGAACTCGTCTTGCTTGTCGGTTGGTAGCTGCTGCAGCCATTGTCTGAGAGGACTGTCAGCTTGTCTGGATTGTTCCAACAGTTGGACCAGAACCTGCTTGCCGGCACCTTGCCTAATCCACTGTATGAGTGTGGCTTTATTCTCGGGCATCAGTAGCTGTGAGAGCAAATTTGTTACAGCGGGTGAAGAGGGCATCGACGAAGATGCAGTGTGCGCGATAAAAGTTGTAAAAAAACGTTGCAGCACATTCATTTGCATTAATACTTGAGACAGTTGAGAAATTTGTCCCTGAACAGGCCGATTTGCATTTACAGGTTGTGGAATTTTTGGATTTGTCTCATTTTCTGGCACTTTTTTAGGTTCAATTTGTCCACTCTTAGTTAAAGCAGTGGTTTGAGAGCTGTCGATACGCATGGATGTCACAATTACTAACCTAAGTGATGGAACTATACAACTGGGTGTCTAACAAAATCCTGAACCAGTGTGGTAATATGCCCGCTAAATTGTGTCACCTAGGATACATCATTTAATATGTTGTCTGTACAAGAATTAAGCTGTGTCCGCGATGAGCGGGTGTTGTTCGACGACCTAAGTTTCTCTGTATCGTCAGGTGAACTGGTTCAGATTGAAGGACATAACGGCGCCGGAAAAACAACCTTGCTCCGGATCATAGCGGGTCTCGGGCGGGCAGACAGCGGTAGCGTGTGCTGGAACAACGAAAATATCGAATCAGCACGGGAAGATTACTATCAGGACTTGCTGTTCCTGGGTCACCAGACCGGGGTAAAGCGAGAGCTGACAGCGTTTGAGAACCTGGCTTTTTTCCAGGCTATGCATACCCATACGGAAGACTCGGAGCTGACGGGAACACCGCAGGTCAATGGTGATGATTGCCTCTGGCAGGCACTTGCCCATGTCGGCCTGGCAGGGCGGGAAGATGTCCCGGCAGGTCAGCTCTCTGCCGGTCAGCAGCGTCGGGTGGCGCTGGCGAGGCTTTGGATCAGCAACCATAAGTTGTGGATTCTGGACGAGCCGCTGACGGCTATCGATAAGCAGGGTGTGAAAGTGCTGGAACGGTTATTCCTGTCTCATGTTGAGCGTGGCGGTGTCGTGCTGCTAACGACTCACCAGGATATGTTCACAGACAGTAACCATTTACGGAAGATTAAGTTGGGGCAGTAGTTCAGGATGCTAAGCGCTATTTTTCAAGTCATTCGGCGTGAGCTGCTGATTGCATTTCGTCGACAGGCTGATGTTTTTAACCCGTTGTGGTTTTTTATCATAGTGATCACCCTGTTCCCGTTGGGAGTCGGGCCGGAGCCGAATCTACTGGCTCGGATCGCACCGGGTATTGTTTGGGTTGCCGCGTTGCTGGCCGCGTTGTTGTCGCTGGAGCGTCTGTTCCGGGATGACTTTGTCGACGGTTCGCTTGAGCAGATGCTGATGATGCCGACACCACTGCCGGTGCTGGCCTTTGCCAAAATGGTGGCGCACTGGGTACTGACAGGTGTGCCTTTGTTGCTGATCAGCCCGTTGCTGGCAATCTTGCTGTCGTTGGACTGGGAGACCTGGAAGGCAGTGGTACTAACG
>NZ_JAKRFQ010000563.1 GCF_022347985.1 Photobacterium sp. OFAV2-7 | reverse complement strand
TGACGCAGAAAGTTACGGTCATAGCGGGTATCCTGGTTACTTTCGTCTTCCACCCACGCCAGCTGATGTTGTTGCCCATAGCACTCAATATCAGCCCGGCTTGAAGATAGTAACGGGCGTAGATGCAAACCGCCTGCAAACGGAGTACTGAAAGCCATTGCCGCCAGCCCGGCCGGGCCACTGCCACGCTTGAGTGCCAGCAATACAGTCTCAAGCTGATCGTCAGCATGCTGGGCGGTCAGCAGGATCCCTCCCGGACGCATATGTTTTCGCAGCGCCTGATAGCGATGCTCTCTGGCTTGTTGTTCTACGCTAACCCGGCTGCCCAGTGTCAGTTCAACTCGCTCAACACAGCACTCGATACCTTCCTGACGTGCCCACTCCTGACAATGCTGGCTCCACTCGTCAGCATTTGGGCTGAGCCCATGGTGAACATGCACAGCCAAACACTGATGCTGTGGGTTTAAACGCAAATACTGTCCCATCAGACGAAGTAATACGCGAGAGTCCAGCCCGCCGCTTAAGGCCAGAACAAAATGCCGGGGGCTATCACAGTAAGTTTTCAGGCTATTGGCAAGTCGTGAGTACAGCATCTTTGGCAATCTCTTATCGAAGTCGATGAACTGGCCGTAGTATACCAAAGGCCTACGACGGTTAATTTTCTGATAGGCAATAAAAAAGCGGGCCAACCAACGTTGACCCGCTTTGAAATCGTGCCCGGCACGGTGCTTAGCAGTAGCCGTAGCTCATCAGGCGCTGGTAACGACGCTCCAGCAGCGCTTCTGTATCCAAGGCTTCCAGATCATTCAGGGTTGCCAAAATCTGTGCTTTCAGCGTGTTTGCCATTTCAGCAACATCACGGTGCGCGCCACCCAATGGCTCTTCAATGATATTGTCAATCAGCTCTAGCTCTTTCAGGCGCTCGGCTGTCATACCCATCGCTTCAGCAGCCTGAGAGGCCTTGTCAGAATCACGCCATAGGATTGAAGCACACCCTTCCGGAGAAATCACCGAGTAAGTCGAGTACTGGAGCATGTTGACGCAGTCACCGACACCGATAGCCAGTGCACCACCAGAACCACCTTCACCGACAACGTTACAGATAACCGGTACTGTCAGACCTGCCATTTCTTTCAGGTTAGTAGCAATCGCTTCAGACTGGCCACGCTCTTCCGCACCAACACCCGGATAAGCACCAGCAGTGTCGATAAAGGTGATGATTGGCATCTTGAAACGCTCAGCCATCTTCATCAAACGCAGTGCCTTGCGGTAGCCTTCTGGTTTAGGCATACCAAAATTGCGCTTAACCTTTTCTTTGGTTTCACGACCTTTCTGGTGGCCAATAACCATTACCGGACGGCCATCAAGACGGGCAATACCGCCAACCAACGCCTTGTCATCGGCAAAAGCACGATCACCCGCCAGTTCGTCGAACTCTGTGAACATATGTTCAACGTAATCAAAAGTATACGGACGCTGTGGGTGACGGGCTAACTGAGCAACCTGCCATGCACCAAGATCACCAAAGATTTTCTTGGTCAGCTCTAGGCTTTTCTTTTCCAGCTGTTCAATTTCTTTATCTAGATCAACCGATTCTGACTCGTCACGACGCGACACATCACGTAGTGCTTCAATTTTTGCTTCAAGTTCAGCAACTGGCTGTTCAAACTCAAGGAAGTTCAGGCTCATACCACTTCAATCCTTTTGCTCACAATTAGTAATATCTCTTTAATAACTGTGGGCTATATTAATTAAACTCAAGCTCTACTTGCTTATCACCCAGCAATACTTTGAGATCGGTGATTAACTGATCTGCCGGGGTTACACGCCACTCAGTCCCGAGGGTCAACTTGGCACGTGCATTCGAGCGCTGATAGTACACATTTACCGGTACAGTACCTGCACGGTGTGGCTCCAGCACCTGGCTGAAGCGTTCAAAAAACTGTTCATCAATTTGCCTCTCTGTCACGGAGATAGCAAGTCCTCGCAAGTGCTTTTCTCTTGCTTCTGAGATATCTAGCACTTCTCGGCCCGACATTTTAAGGCCACCGTTAAAATCATCAAAGCTGACCTGTCCGGAAACCACGACGATTCTATCTTTTTCAAGCAGATCAATATACTTTTCAAGTGGCTCTGAGAACAACATCACTTCCATCCGACCGCTGCGATCGTCCAGTGTCATCAGGCCAATTCGGGTTCCTCGCTTGGTCGTCATTACGCGTGCTGCGATCACCAAGCCAGCCACGGTCACGACTTTATCACGCCCTGTCGGGTGGGCATCTTTCAGACGCCAGGTTGTATAGTGTTTCAGTTCAGGTACATAGGTGTTAATTGGGTGGCCCGTCAAGTACAGGCCTAAGGTATCACGCTCCCCTTCAAGCCAGACTTTTTCCGGCCACTCAGGAATGTTGGCATAGGCATGCTCCACCTCTTCCGGTGCTGCCGTCAACACCCCGAACATATCCGTCTGGCCGAAGGCTTCGGCCTGGTGATGCTGGCTGGCTGCCTTGATTGCATCATCCAGCGTTGCCATCATGGCAGCACGGTTAGGTCCCAGTCGATCCATTGCGCCGGATTTAATCAGCTTCTCCAGTACCCGCTTGTTGACCTTCTTAGTATCGATACGGGCACAAAAATCAAACAGATCCTTGAAGTGGCCGTCTTTCTCTCGTGCCTCGATGATATTCTCAATCGGGCCTTCACCGACCCCCTTCACCGCACCAATACCGTAGACGATTGCGCCATTTTCATCGACATTGAAGCGGTAGAGGCCTTTGTTGACATCCGGTGGCAACAGCTTCAGCTTCATCCGGTGACACTCATCCACCAGGCCGACGATTTTATCGGTGTTATCCATATCGGCGGTCATTACCGCCGCCATAAACTCTGCCGGGTAATGCGCCTTTAGCCACAGCGTCTGATACGACACCAGTGCATAGGCTGCGGAGTGGGACTTGTTAAAACCATAACCGGCAAATTTCTCTACCAAGTCAAAGATCTTCATCGCCAGCTCGCCGTCGATGCCGTTCTTCACCGCTCCATCTTCAAAGGTGGCTCGCTGTTTGGCCATTTCCTCCGGCTTTTTCTTACCCATCGCACGACGGAGCATATCCGCCCCCCCCAGGGTATAGCCAGACAGCACCTGGGCGATCTGCATAACCTGCTCCTGATAAAGGATGATGCCGTAGGTTGGCTCAAGAATATCTTTCAGCGACTCATGCTGCCATTTTTCATCCGGGTAAGAAACCGCTTCTCGACCATGCTTACGGTCGATAAAGTTATCTACCATCCCCGACTGAAGCGGACCAGGACGGAACAGGGCTACCAATGCGATCATATCTTCGAAGCAGTCAGGTTGCAGACGTTTGATCAGATCTTTCATGCCTCGGGATTCAAGCTGGAATACCGCAGTAGA
>NZ_JAKRFQ010000562.1 GCF_022347985.1 Photobacterium sp. OFAV2-7 | reverse complement strand
TGCCAAGAAAGCTGAGGTTAAATGATGAATAAGAAATTATTGTTTGTACCTCTGGTACTGTTTTTGGCATTGGCGCTGGTCTTTATGGTTCAGCTTACTCGTAATGCCGAAGGCGATGATCCGACCAAGCTGGAGTCGGTACTGGTCGGTAAGCCGGTACCTGATTTCAAGTTGGAAGATTTGGTCGAAGCCGGCAAGCTGTATGAGCAGGATATCTTCAAGGGAGAGCCTCTGCTGTTGAATGTCTGGGCAACCTGGTGTCCGACCTGCTACGCGGAGCACACCTACCTTAACGAGCTGGCAAGCAACGGGGTAAAGATTATTGGCCTTAACTATAAGGATGAGCGTCTTAAGGCTGTCCGTTGGCTCAATGAGCTGGGCAACCCGTACATTCATAGTCTGTTTGATGGTAACGGCATGTTGGGTATGGATCTGGGTGTTTACGGCGCGCCGGAGACCTTCCTGATTGATGCCAACGGTATTGTTCGTTATCGCCATGTTGGTGATGTGAACGAGCGAAACTGGGCTGATACTCTACAGCCGATGTATCAGGCGTTGCTGGAGGAAGCGAAGGGATGATGAAACAAATTAGTGCCATGCTGCTGGCTTTCGGGTTGGTATTTGCTGCGGCTCTTCCTGCGTCGGCTGCTATCGATGTCTATGAGTTTGAATCCGCAGAGCAGGAAAAAGCATTCCAGAACCTGACGGCAACACTGCGTTGTCCTAAGTGTCAGAACAATACAATTGCAGACTCGAATGCTGAACTGGCCAAAGATATGCGCCAGAAAGCGTATGATATGCTGAGCGAAGGTAAAAGTGAGCAAGATGTAGTCGACTACATGATTGCGCGCTACGGTAACTTCGTTACTTACGATCCGCCGCTGATGCTATCGACAATCATCCTGTGGGCTGGACCATTGTTGTTCGTATTCATTGGTTTTACCGTGCTGGTTATGCGTTCTCGCAAAACGGCAGACAAACAGGCAGCGCCAGAGTTGGAAGCTGATGAAGAGCAACGCCTGAAAGCGCTGTTGAAAGAGATGGAACAACAAAATCCGAATAACGACGGGAAGGTGAAGTAATGACGCTGTTTTGGCTAATAACCGTTGCTTTGGTTTTGGTTGCTGCGGCCATTTTTGTCGCGCCAATGTATCTTGGCAAGGCACAAGATGACGTCGCTAGCCGTGACGAGCTGAACAAGGCCTTCTTCAAAGACCGTATTAACGAGCTGGAAAGTGAAACTAGCGAAGGCTTGGTCTCGAATCAGGATGAGCTGGTTTCTGAGTTGCAACAGTCACTGCTGGATGATGTACCGGCCCAGACCGAGCAGCAAAAAACGGTAGTTAGTACAGTTATGTTGATTCCGGGGCTTATCATGCTGGTGGCGATATCGTACGGTATGTATTTCACCGTCGGTAACCTCGACAAGGTGGAGTCCTGGCAGCAGACCGTAGCGCAGCTACCTGAGCTATCAAAGCGTTTGATGGACGAGCAGGGAGCCGAACCACTAAGCGATGCTGAGATGAACGATCTGACCTTGGCTCTGCGTACCCGTTTGCACGACAATCCGGATGATGCCACAGGTTGGTTGTTGCTTGGCCGAATTGGTATGGCAAACCGCGATGCTGATACTGCGCAGGGGGCGATGAAGCGTGCTTATGCATTGGAGCCGGGCAACCCGGAAATCCAGCTAAGCTATGCCCAGACGCTGATGCTGATTGGTGATCCGGCCAAGAGCGATTATGCGCGCCAACTACTGCGTAATGTGATCAAGCAGGATCATACGAATATCCGAGCAATGTCTTTGCTGGCGTTTGACTCATTTGAGCGTGGTGATTATCCGCAGGCTGTCTCTTACTGGACAATGATGAAGCGGATGATTGGTGAAGATGATCCTCGTGCCAAAATGCTGGACCGCAGTATTGAGCGGGCGCAGGCTCAGATCACTCAGGCAAGCGAACAAGCAGCGAATCCGAAAACTGTTTCGGTGAAGGTTGAGCTTGATCCATCAGTGACATTACCATCACAAGGAATCGTTATTGTCTCTGTACATTCAGCTGATGGCGCGCCTATGCCTGTAGCGGCGCGTCGAATGCCGCTATCTCAGTTCCCGCTGACGCTGACATTGAGTGACAGCGACAGCATGATACCTGAGCGTTTGATGTCATCGCTGCCGACAATGGTCGTCAAGGCACGTATCGACACTGATGGCAATGTAATGACCAAAAAGGGCGATTGGTATGGCCAGAGTGATGTGATTTCGCTCGGTGGTTCCACAAATGTGCAGATAAATAAACAATACTGATAACATCGCTGGAACTCATGGAGCAGGCTGGATATCATTGTCCAGTCTGCTTTTTTATATCTGTGGAATAATCCTTTGAAAAGAATAACCCTTTTATCACTACTTCTTATTCTGGGTCTTTCAGGCTGTGCCGAGACACCAAACGATGAGTCTGTCAGCTCAGGTGCTGACACCAACGCTGAATATAGCGAGCAGGCAACAGAATATACTGTCGAAGGTACCTATGACCCGTTTGAAGGCTTCAACCGGGCCATGTGGACACTGAATTACGATTATCTTGACCCGTATATCGCTCGTCCGGTATCTCTGGCTTATGTTGACTACGTGCCTTCACCAGTGAGAACAGGGATCCGTAATTTTCTGTCTAACCTGGATGAGCCGGCCAATATGGTCAACAGCATCATCATGCTCGATGGCGAGCAAGCTGTTACCCACTTCAACCGCTTTTGGATCAACTCCGTGTTCGGCCTTGCCGGTTTGATTGATATCGCAACAGCGGCAGATATCACTAAGCCAGGTGAACGTGCATTTGGTGATTCTATGGGTTACTACGGTGTTGCAAACGGACCGTATTTTATGGTTCCGCTTTATGGTCCCGTTACACTTCGTGAAGGTGCCGGTGACTATGTTGATGGTCTCTACTTCCCGCTTAACCTGCTTACATTCTGGCAGAGCCTGGGTAAATGGGCCTTTGAAGGGATGGAAGACCGCGCAGCACTTGTCTCGCAAGAGAGTTTGTTAAAAGACTCGCCAGATCCATATATCTTCACCCGAGATGCCTACATTCAGAACAAGAACTTCCGTGCCCTAGGCGGCGAAAGCCTGCCTGAAGAGCCTGAGGATGAAGAGTATCTGGATGAGTTTTTGGACGAAGTCGATGATTACTAGACATAAATAACTGAAAGCCAGACTAGGTCACTTGTGAGTGATTTATTCTGGTATTTATTTTGATGTATTTACTTTGCGTATTCAAAGATATATGCAAAGGCATCGGCAAGATATTTATATCGTCTCATTTTAAACAGTTACAGTCCTTGATTTGAGATTTGAGATTTGAGATTTGAGATTTGAGATTTGAGATTTGAATTATAGGGGTTAGGTTTCATATAGATC
>NZ_JAKRFQ010000561.1 GCF_022347985.1 Photobacterium sp. OFAV2-7 | reverse complement strand
GTGCTGGTGGTCAGTTGGCGCTGGTAACTGCTTTGAGGTTCAAAGAGCAGGGAGAATGGTTGCCAAGAAAACAGATCCTTATTTATCCGATGCTTGATGCCGAGGGCAAGTCTGACAGTTACCAGGAAAATGGAAAGCAGTTAGTGATCACCAGACCTATGTTACTATCAGGCTTTGAGATGTACGTTGCAGGCTCCGGGGTTAGTGCTCGTCACCCTGAAATATCACCATTGTTCCGTGATGACTTATCCGGTTTGCCGACGACTTATATTGTCACAGCTGAGTTTGACCCGTTAAGGGATGAGGGCGAGCAGTTGTACAAGCTGCTTATCGAGAATGGTGTTGAAGCTTATTGTGATCGTTATTTGGGGGTCATCCATGGTTTCTTCCAGCTGTCAGGCGTGAGTCAATCCGCGGTGAGGTGTATTGAAAATGTTGCAAGGCATATCTCCAGCTAACCTTAAGCTCTCATTAAGGTGTAGCTTTATCACTGAAAGATAAGTCCTTTAGATAGCAATTATGGCTGGGTGGCCTTGCGTGCAAAATTGGCGAGTGCTTTGTCGATTTTTTCTATAGTTTCATCACAACCGGACATACTATGCCGTTCGACCAGATATTTCGGATCGTTATAGGTCAGCCAGACCTCGCCATTCGCCTCTTCATAGACCAGCGCTTTTTGTGGTAGATCAATGGCTACGTTTTGGCTGCATAACATTAATGGCGAGCCGACTTTAGGGTTTCCGAAAATGATGACTTCGGTAGGGCGAAGTTTTATGCCAACGTTGGCTGCGCCTTGAGAGTGGTCGATCCGCGCAAAAATAGTCATGCCTTTCTCTTGCAGGATACTTACCAAGCGTTCTGCTGTAGTGCTCGCATCATAGGTACTTTGGATTGCTATCAAACCGCTTTGTGCATGGACTACCGTATTCACCGAAAGAGTTAGCAATAAGCCAATGAGGATTTTTTTCATCTTGAGCTCCTATAGATGACAGCGCTCAGGGATAGGATGATGAAAGAATAGACTATATAACCCATAACCCCGCAATTGCTTGCGGGGTTATTTCTGTTTAAGCTAAGACAGTTATCAGTTGGCTTGATAGCTTGGGTAGTCAAGCAGGCCTTTTTCATTTCCGCCAAACAGGGTGTCAGGATCGTGTGCAGCCAGCGGATAATTGTTCAAGATGCGATTAGGCAGATCCGGATTGGCGATAAACGGACGACCAAAGCCAACCATATCCACCAGGCCATCAGTAATCGCTTGTGCCGCTTTGTCACTATCGTAGCGGCCTGCGTAAATGATGGTGCCCTGATAAGCTTTACGAATTGCGGCCTTAAATTCCTGTGGTGTGCCTGGTGCATCATCCCAGTCAACTTCCGCAACGTGTATATAGACGACACTCAGTTCATTTAGCAATGCAGCCGCGGCTGTGTAGGTGTCGATAGGGGTCTTATCCACGGTGCCGTTGAGTGAAGTAAATGGCGCAATACGAACGCCTACACGATCAGCGCCGATAGCGTCAGTCATTGCTTCGACAACTTCACCAAGAAAACGTAAACGGTTCTCAATAGAACCACCGTATTCATCGGTACGGTTGTTTGCCTCAGAATCGATAAACTGATTGACCAGGTAGCCATTTGCAGCGTGTAGTTCTATGCCATCAAAACCCGCTTCGATTGCGTTAAGCGCAGCCTGGCGGTATTCCGCTACCACGTTCTTGATGTCTTCTTTGCTCATCTCCCGCGGTTCGACGACATCAACGAAACCTTGTTCGTTGCTGCCGTTATCAATAAAGACCTTCACGTTCTCGGCTTTTAGTGCAGACGAAGAAATGGGCTGCTGCCCGCCGATGTTAGCCGGGTGAGTGACGCGGCCAACGTGCCAAAGCTGGGCAAATATGACGCCGTCTTTCTCATGTACGGCATCAGTGACTTTTTTCCAGCCCGCAATTTGTTCTGCGGTATAGATACCCGGAGTCCACGCATAGCCTTGACCCATTTCTGAAATCTGGGCGCCTTCGGCAACGATAAGGCCAGCGGTGGCGCGTTGAGCATAGTACTGAGCCATCATGTCGTTAGCGATGTTACCTGGCTGACTTGCTCGCGAGCGGGTCATTGGTGGCATCACAATACGGTTTTTAATTGAGATATTACCAAGCTGCATTGGTTGAAATAGTGCATCAGTCATTGAAATGTCCTCTTATTTGCTAACTTGGATAAGTTCAATTTGATAACCGTCAGGGTCGGTAATAAAAGCGATGTGGGTCGAGCCGCCTTTTACCGGGCCTGGTTCGCGAGTGATGTTGCCACCTTGCGCTTTGATCTTGTCACAGGCAGCATAAATATCGTCAACTCCCAGAGCCAGATGGCCGAAAGCATTACCCATCTCATACTGGTTGGTATCCCAGTTATAGGTCAGCTCTATAGTGGTACCTTCTGGCTGATCCTCATAACCCACAAACACTAGCGTATATCGGTATTCAGTGTTTTCTGTTCTGTCTAAAACGCTCATACCTAGCACCTTGGTATAGAACTCGATAGATTGGTCCAGATCAGTAACGCGAATCATGGTGTGCAAGAATTTCATAATTAGCCCTTAATACGCTTTTCCCGGCTCGCTCATAGGCCTTTTAATCCGGCAGCGTTGTGAAGATGGATGGTGACAAATCTGGCAGTGAAGATAGCGCGATTGGTTACGATCGTAAAATTATGGTTTTTTATGTTTTTAATAATTTAACGTTATTATCTTTGCGTGCTGATTTTCGAAGTAAAGCTTTAGTCTTTGTGGGTATTGCTGCGCAAACGGTTAGGCAATCGATTGATTGTTGATGTGAGTAAATTGTGTGTTTCCAAAATGATCATGTTTCGAACTTGTTACAAGCTGGTTTAGTCAATAAAATCCGCACTAATAATAACGATTTCATTACTGATGAAGTGCCCCCTTAAGAGGGTAAGTAATGGGATCAATAACAAGTCTTCAGTCAAAACAACCAGTCAGCCAAAAGAAGAAGTACTATGAAATTGGAAGCAGTCGATTATACCGCCGCGAACGCCGAAGAGTTATTTGTCGAGTCATTACGCAATACCGGTTTTGGTGTCCTGAAAAATCATCCGATCCAGCAAAAACTGGTCAGTTCAATTTATGAAAATTGGAATGAGTTCTTCAACAGTGAAGATAAAAATGATTTCCGGTTTAATGTTGAAACTCAAGATGGCTTTTTCCCATCAGAAGTGTCTGAAATTGCAAAGGGTCATACCAAAAAAGATATTAAAGAGTACTTCCACTATTATCCATGGGGTCAGTGCCCTGAAGCATTAAAAATGGAGCTGCAGAGCTACTATGACGAAGCCAACAAGTTAGCGGCTGAGCTACTGTCATGGGTAGAGAAGCACTCTCCAGAAGACGTTTCAAAGCTCTACTCTCAGCCACT
>NZ_JAKRFQ010000057.1 GCF_022347985.1 Photobacterium sp. OFAV2-7 | reverse complement strand
AAACCTGAACTGCAGATTTATGCCGATGACGTCAAATGCAGCCACGGGGCTACTGTAGGCCAGCTCGATCCTGCCGCGCTTTTTTACCTGCAATCCCGAGGGGTCACAAAAGAAGATGCTCAGTCACTTCTTATCACAGCTTTTATCAGCGACATTCTCCAAACAGTCGCCCCCCTCTCTGTACGGGAGTTTATCGAACCTCCACTTCGTGCTCAGCTGAACCGTCTAATACGTCAAACGCTGAGCGGACAGGTACAGGAGCAACGACCATGACCATCAGCCGCTCATTGCCAACTCGCGATCAGCTCACTTCGGCAACCACAATATCAGCCTCGTCCTCAATCAACGACGTTGACTGGTATGCGGTTCGAAATGACTTTCCATTGCTCAAACAACAGGTTTATGGCAAATCACTGGTCTATCTGGATAATGCCGCAACCTCACAAAAGCCGAATGTAGTAATTGAGACAATCGAGCAGTTTTACCGTCAGGATAATGCCAATGTCCACCGCGGCGTCTATGCCTTGAGCGAACGAGCGACCGAGCGTTACGAAGCAAGTAGGAACAAAGTTCAGAGTTTTTTACACGCCACCCACCGCGAAGAGATTATTTTTGTTCGCGGTACCACTGAGGCCATCAACCTGGTGGCGCAATGTTATGCCCGCCCGAGATTAACTCACGACAGTGAAATATTGATAAGTGTCATGGAGCACCACTCAAATATTGTCCCCTGGCAAATAGCCTGCCAGCAAACGGGAGCCAAACTGACGATTATTCCCATTTCGGATTCTGGCGAGATAAACCTTGATGACTATAAACAGCGGCTGACCAATCGCACTCAACTGGTTGCAATTACCCACATGTCCAATGCACTCGGAACCATCCTGCCAGTTAAAGAAATGATCGCCATGGCACATGCCCAGAGAATCCCGGTATTGCTCGACGGCGCTCAGGCCGTGCCTCACCTTGAAGTTAACGTGCAAGCATTAGATTGTGACTTCTACGCCTTCTCCGGACACAAAACCTATGGCCCTACAGGTATAGGCGTCTTGTACGGCAAGCAAGCTATTCTGGATGCAATGCCGCCCTATCAAGGCGGCGGTGACATGATCAGCCAAGTCAGCTTTGAGAACACCCAGTACAATAGTCTGCCCTACAAGTTTGAAGCCGGTACACCGAATATCGCCGGAGCGATAGGGCTAGGTGCAGCACTCGATTATATTGACTCTCTTGGGTTAGATAACATTGCCCACCATGAACAACCATTGCTGGAATATGCCACTCAGGAGCTGCTTACCGTTAAAGGGCTGCGCATTATCGGTACGGCAAAGCACAAAGCCAGTATCATTTCTTTTGTTCTCGATGCTGCTCACCCCCACGACATCAGTTCGATTCTCGATCGGGAAGGCATTGCCATCCGTGCCGGACACCATTGCGCGATGCCACTCATGGAACGGTTCCGGGTCCCTGCAACTGCACGGGTATCACTGGCTTTCTATAACACCAAAGAAGATATTGATCGGCTGATCAAGGCAATGAAAGAAGTGCTGATTATTTTTGGCTGATTTCGGAATGGGGTTACGCATATGAACCAAGAACTGCGCGAGCTATACCAGGAACTCATCATAGATCATGGTCGTCATCCGCGTAACTTTCAGAAGCTCAGCAACCCTACGCATTGTCAGGAGGGATACAACCCGCTATGTGGGGATCGCCTTATACTTTATCTCAGAGTCAAAGATGACAAAGTACTCGATGCCAGCTTTGAAGGGACAGGGTGCGCGATTTCCATCGCATCAGCCTCTTTGATGACGGAGCAATTAAAAGGCAAAACGGTAACTCAGGCAGAGCACTTATTTTCAAGTTTTCATCGCTATCTGACTGAACCTGAGTTACCTGCCTCCCAAGAGGAAAATCTGGGTAAGCTGACAGTCTTGGGAGGTGTCAGGGAATTTCCCGGCCGAATAAAGTGCGCGACCCTCGCCTGGCATGCCCTGAAAGCCGGACTGGCACCCGACGAACAATCCAAGGGTGTCGTCTCAACAGAGTAATAAAAATACTGAAGCTTAATTAAGGAAGCGATTGCCATGCATCCAAACGTTGAAAAGGTAACAGTATTACGTGATTGCCCTGCCATCGCGATACCCTCTGGTATACCGGTTACCTTGGCAAAGGGCAGCGAAGTGCAGATCACCCAGGCTTTGGGCGATACCTTTACCGTTAATGACCTCGGACGATTACTTCGCATTGCAGGAAAAGATGCAGATGCCCTCGGCAAAGCACAATCTCAGCCTGAGCCGTCGACAATAACCAGTGACAATAATACCGATGAGGTCTTCGATCAGGTTATGGCTCAGCTAGGAACCTGCTATGACCCGGAAATACCGATTAATATCGTCGATTTAGGGCTCATTTATCACTTAAGTTGCGACACATTGCTTGATGGTCGAAAGATGATCCGTATCACCATGACGCTAACCGCTGCAGGCTGTGGTATGGGGCAAGTCCTCGCCGACGATATCCAGCAAAAGGTGCTTGCCCTCCCAGGTATCGACCTTGTCGACGTAAAACTTGTCTTTGACCCACCATGGAGCCGGGAAATGATGTCAGAGGCAGCCAAACTACAACTGGGAATGCTATAAACAATGACTACCTGGACAGACGTAATGTCAGCAAAAGAGCTAGCAGAGGGTCAACATACTCTGATCGTGCTAGAGGGCATCGAGCTTCTCCTGGTCAACATAGATAATCAATACTACGCGGTGGAAAATGCCTGTAGCCATGACGGCGGCGATCTTAGCGAAGGCGAAATCAGTGGTAGGGAGATAACCTGCCCCCGCCATGGCGCCCGCTTTTGCCTGAAAACCGGGGAAGTGCTGTGTGCCCCGGCTTTTGAAGATATTGAAGCCTACCCGGTCAGAGTCGTCGATGGCAGAATACAGGTAGGCATATAATTAGTTACTGCTTGCACGAAAAGCTTTCTCCCCCAACCGATATAAGCGCTTCACCTGATCGGCAAAGTTGATTTTTTTATGCTCCAAGCGTCGCCTGTTAAGCTGAGTATTTATCCCGTTTTCATAATTAAACAGCAGCAACTCTGCAATTTGTTCAATGTTATAGTTTTCTTTGTCGTTGCAGACAGCCACAGGAATAATCTCGTCAGGGGCTAATTGCTGCTGGTTATATGCCAATGCCGCTTTAATCGTCTGCCCCTTAACCGAGTTCGAGTTCGGGTTGGTTAAATCATACGGCGGATGCCATTCATTGACCGGCTTCAGTCTATCTACCTGATTAAGCAGAGCCAGTATCTTTGGCCGTTTTCTATTACGCTGTGTCTCACCACTGTAGAACGCATCAACTTTCTGTCTTAACACGATGTCTAGCTGTCTGGCAGACTGATTGGCTTTCAAGACCCAAAATACCAAATCACTATTGGCAATCTGTTCAACCAGCAACGCATCCGTTTCCGACGTACCGTCAATTCCCGGCAAGTCAGCCAAATGGATCCAGTCAACACCGTCAACCTCACAACGATGGATTGTCAAACGGTCTGTAGAAGGCAGTGCACTCACTTCAGCCACCATGTGACCGACAATGGCATTGATCAACGACGACTTACCCGCGCTGACCTGCCCGATAACGGCTACCCGAAGTGGTTCAATATCAACAGCAACTTGTTCTTGATCAGATGACTGAATCGAACTTGCGCCTAGTTCACTGTCTTTTGCCGCAAAGCGACCGCTATATAAATCAATCGCCACTGAAACGACTTCCTGAAGCAACACCCGTTTTAACTTGGCCTGAACCTCATCACTAACCTCGTCAAAAATGCGGCCAAGGATCTGGCCTCTCGCCTCGGCAACCAGGCCAGCCGGAGTCATAGCCCTGAAAACACGATAGATATCGTAAACTTGCTTGGCTATACCAAGTTTGTCTTTCTGCTGGTAACCCTGCTTTATTGTGGTGATTCGGATCTTCTCTGCAAAAGGCACATGATTGAGCAGGAAATGACGGTAGCGGTGGCTGACTTCCTCAACCATCAACAAAAATTCCGGCGCTGTAAAGGCGAGCTCTTTGGACGGTTTATCCGGATGGTAGTGCTGAGCGGTCTCGTTTACCAGCACCAGCGCATGATCGCGAAGACTATCCCACTCGGCATTTGAGCCCAACAGCACATCGATGCGCTGATTGAGGGCTTGCCATGTTTCGGTATCAAACTCACTCCACTTACCGGATGGTTCAACATCGTATTCAGGTATGCTCTCCAGTGTCTGCTCATCAGCTTTACGGAGATTCCTTAATAAAACATAAGGAATAATGACTGCCACGGATGATATTGCGACCAGAACTGCAAAAAGCAACCAGCGGCCATCCTGGATAAGGCTGACAACGCCAATACCTGCCAATATCAAGACAGGAACAAACACCGAGGCAATAAGCAGCGGAACTGTCCCGCTTGAGATCTGCGACAGCGCTCCAAGACTATTTCGAGTTCTTTTCATGCAACTCCTTCACCGTATTGAGCGCTTCTTGCAACACTTGTCTGATTTCCGCTTCGGAGGCAGGCTCCCCTCTGCTGATTGAATAAAGGTATTTGCATGCAGCTCGGCCAATGCCATAGGTTGAAGCAACGCTCAATGCTGCTGCGGTGGCACTGCCGACCGTTTGTCCATACACCGGGATGAACTTAACCACTTGTCGAAGTCCGAGTTTAGACAGATATTGCACCACAAAGCTGGTACCAAGGAGGCCGGCAAACTCGCTAAATCGTTTTTTGTCCCACTCAATGCCATACTGGCTGGCAAGACTGTGCAGCATTTTGCCCTGGATGGCCGGGACGGAGACAAGACCAACAGCAGGAAGCGCATCGCTGGCCCCAGCAATTCCCGCATACCACATAACTTCACGTTTTAACTGGTTAAAGTTAGCTTCTTCACGGCTTTGATGGGCCTTTTCATCAACCAATAAATAGAGGATCGGCAACATCTCAGCCAACGCGGCTCTCAATGCATCCAGTCCGACTGGCTGCTCATCATCAGGCGAAAAATCTATCTTGACCGAACTCAGGCTTTCCTGCCAAACGGCTTCAACCTGGGACTGGTTGTAACGAATAGCCCGTTCACGCTCATCAGGGGCTGACAGAGACATAATTCCGGTATGAACAACCAGCAACTGTTTTATTTCACCTGAGTTTTTTATCTTTCGCAGTGCTGCCAGCACATCACTTTGTTCAGGCTCTTCAGCTTTCATAACGATTAGTAGTGCATGGCTTTGATGCTGGCAGGCGGCAATATCTTCGGCAGGATCATAGCTGGCTTCAGCCAACCCGCGGGTATCGAGAAAGGCCAGCAGCGGATTAGTTTCTGGATAGCGATAGATGGCAGATGCACGGGTGCAAGGCTGGAAACCATTCCCAACTTCAATAGCCGAGTTATTGGTTATAGCCTGAACCAGCGATGACTTCCCTGCCCCTGTTTTGCCCAGCAACCAGACAGTCGGTAACTGCGACTGCCAGCGGGAAGCGGCAGGCTCCAGATCCGGGTTTACCATCGGATTGATATAACGGTAGATTTGCCTCAAAAAATGATTCATTACTTCGGGTATGTCCTCGCTTTGACACCAATGTACCTACTCCGATATACCTGCATTTGTTTGAACCACAGATGAACGAAGCTATGATCTCATTGAATATCATAGCTTTATTTTGACATGCAAGTGGCTTCCGAGCGCTGGATTTTGCGAGAAATTTCATCTCAGATGACAGCTATTAATCTAAAAATAGATCCCGTTGCAGGCTTGCTCCCGGCTGACAGGCGTAATGAGTAAAATCGGTCACACCTTGATGCCTGAGCACCTCTTCGTCTACAAAGAAGTTTCCTGTACACTGCTTAGCATCCCGGGTAATGATTTCATAGCAGGCATCGGCCATTATCTCCGGCTGGCGTGAGCGCTTCCCAAGCAGTTTTCCGCCCGCCATATTCAGTATCGCAGAGGTGGCAATGGCCGTTTTCGGCCACAGGGAGTTCGAGGCAATATCATAGGCTTTGAACTCTTCGGCAAACGTCATCGCCATCATCGACATGGCGTATTTTGATGAAGTATAGGCGCCATAGTTTTTGAACCACTTGGGCTGAAGGTTAATTGGCGGTGACAGAGTCAAAATATGCGGATTAGTTGATTTTTTTAGGTAAGGCAAACATGCCTGAGTCAGTAAATAGGTGCCACGTACATTGATGGAAAACATCAAATCAAACTTTTTGCTCGGGGTATTTTCGGTATTTTCCAGATGTATGGCGCTGGCATTATTTATGACAATATCGATCCCTGATGTTTGCTCACACGCTTGTTCTACTGCCTGATTAATTGCCTCCTCATCACGAATATCTAATACAACGGGAATGGCCTTACCTTTTCCGATCTGATTAATCTCGTCCGCTGCCGTATAAATGGTGCCCGGTAGTTTAGGATGGGGTTCCGTTGTTTTCGCCGCGATAATCACCGTAGCTCCTGCCTCGGCACAACGTTTAGCAATGGCAAAGCCGATCCCTCGAGAACCACCACTAATAAAGACGGTTTTATTTTCCAGCCCTTCAGACTGTTCAGTCAGCGACTCGCTGGTGATTGCTTCGTTGTCTTTAACTTTAGGTAGCGTATAGGTATTGGTTAGGCCTTCTAGTTTATTGATTACTCGCCTGGCTTTATCGAATATTGACCCCATCGTTTTCACATCCTTTTGCTTTAATGACTTCTGGTTGACGTCAATCCTCAACGCCGCTCCTGATTCAGTATAGAGCAATTATTCAAACTTTCTTGTCATCCAATACATAAGCCGCCAATAGGTGGAAGTAGCTGGCTATACATTACTCAATCAGTAACACAAAGGGCCTAAAGTGAGCACTTTAAGCCCTTATCGCTCTATTTCAGCAATCAGGGCGATCAACAATCAAGGTGTCATGAATCAGATTAGTTATTTTCTGATTGCGCTTTTTGCTCCAACTCAGGCTCAGCAGGTTCTGAGACTGTTTCCTGATCCAGCTTTAACCAGGTCGTAAATAGTTCATACCAGATAGCCAGAATTACCGCCCCCAGGAACAAGCCGATAATGCCTGCCGAAATCATCCCGCCGATAGCACCAAACAAAATCACCGGCATAGGAATCGACACACCACGTCCCATCAGCAGCGGCTTGAGAAAGTTATCGGATAATCCCGCTATCAGAACCCAAATAGTAAAGATGGTTGCCGGGGTTGTATCCTGAACCGAAAAGACATAAAGAATCACGGGCAACACCACCAAGGTGGCAGGAAGCTGGGCAATACCAAAAACAAATACGATGAATGTCAGCAATGGCGCAGCAGGCACACCAAAGACAAAAAACGCCGAGCCCACCAATATAGACTGAATGAAGGCAACACCAACCACCCCCAATAGCACGCTACGAACGGTCGCTGCCGTCAGGTTTGCCCACTCTTCGCCATGTTTACCCACTATACGCACAGCAACAGTCTGAACCGCTTTAGACATCGACTCCGCATGGGCCATGAAACCTGCGGCAATGAGCAACGAGATAATAAACATCACAATAGTTGCGAGACTACTGCCCAAAAATCCGGCAACAGCGGCCACTGACGCCTTGATTTCCTCGCTGTATCGAGCGACCGCCGCCTCCATGTTAGAGGCAAACAGTGCCCAGACATCATAGAGCTGCTCACCGATTAACGGCAGCTCCGCGACCCGCTGTGTCGGACCGGGAATTTTCACACTCCCCTGTTGTAGCGCCTCTGTCAGCCGCGCAATTCCATCGTAGACAGAACCTGAAACCATCACCAAAGGCGTTACAAGCAAGGCCACTCCCAGCAAGGCCAATATGGTGGCTGCCATCCCGCGCTTACCATTTAACGCATTGGCGAGCTTGATTGTCAGCGGCATTAATGCAACCGCGATGATCGCGCCCCACAGAACCGGGATAATGAAAGGTTTGATAATGTCGTAAGTCCAGATAAGCAATACAAACAACAAACCAATCCGAATCGCGGATTCGACCATATTGTTTACAAATACACGGCTTTGATGCTTTTCAATTTGTTTATCCATCGTTCTTTTCCTGATTACTTTGGCTTGCGCCAACCAGACTGGCCACAACGATGGCCATATAGAAGACACCCGCTATCGCTTCCAAATAGACGATAACCTGTGCAACCGGTGAAATCGGGCTGATATCGCCATACCCCAAGGTTGTCAGCGTGACAAAACTGAAATAGGCGGCATTGGAGAAATTCTCTCCCCAAGGCAGCTGAACCATTCCTGTGAACGCTTCAGCAGAAAACTCGAGAATGACCAGGTAGACAATGGCCCACATGAGCCCCAGCAACAAAAACAGAGCCAATGAGCCAACCACTTTGTTCGAATCAATACTGCCGGTGAACAATATTTGGCGAACAATCGATTTGAAAGTGCCGCCAAAAAAAACAAACATTAACGTCAGTATCACCACATCCATCATAGGCACGGGGAAGACAGCCTTGGTGACCGACACGATTCCCCAGCAGATAGCGATTGTCAGGAGAAACCGGTACCAGTTCTTGTCAAAGCGCAGGCTGACCAGGCAGACAACGAAGTTAAGTATCGTCACTCCCTGCAGGACAGCATCCAGAAAACCAATCTTCAACGCCTGTTCCAGCGAGGAACTGACGAGCAAAATCACCAACGATATTGTCAGGTAATAGAAGTTATTCTTTTCACTTATTCTTTTACCCATTCCGCCTCCCCTTCGCAGTTTCACCCATGATATTTGCGCTTCGAGCAGCTATTTCGGCTCCTGCTCGTTCATCACCATGATGGACGCCGTCAGCCCAAACCTCAGATCAACACCTTCCGGCAGTTGTCTGAGCGAAATACGAACCGGAATCCTCTGCGCCAGTCGGATCCATTGAAAAACCGGATTCACATTCGGTAACAAGTTGTAGCCTACGCTGCCATCTTTCGGAGCGATCCCCCAGCCCAGCGAATCAACCACGGCTTCGATCGGTTGCTCCGGGTAAGCCATTAACGTCACTTTGGCAGTATTGCCAATGCGTATATTCTCCAACTGACTCTCCCGGAAATAACCGAAGACCCAGAAACTGTTAACATCGACAAGCGCTATCAAAGGCTGATTAGCAACCGCCTGGGTGCCTTCTTTGATATCAAGGTTGGACACATAGCCATCGACAGAGGCAAAAACCTGTGTAAATGCCATGTTCAGTTTTGCCGCATTGAGTTGCTGCTCCGAGACCTTGATTTGCAGCAGTGACTCTTCATACGCAATCTGGCGGCGAACAAGATCCTTATGGGAAACGGCTCCCCGATCCCGCTTTCGGATATCCAGCAGGCGGTCATACTCAATCTTTTTACCCCGAGAGCTTACAATCGCCCGCTCCAGTGACACTTCGGCTTGGGAAAGGGCAACCTCATAGGTACTGGGATCAATCTGAAACAGTAAGTCCCCTTTTCGGACTCGCTGATTGTCACGCACCGCCACGTAAACAACAGGACCTGACACCCTTGGGGCCACTTTGATGACATTCGCCCGAACCTGGCCATTTCGGGTCCAGGGATTGGTAAAGTATTCTTCATACTTCTGATAGCCAAAATACAGCGCTCCCCCGATGATCAGGATGTTCAGTGCGATAACGATCAGCTTCTTTATCGTCTTCATATTCACCCCTAAAATCTCAGGTAGAAAGCATCAATAGCCACTACGTAAAGCAATGTGATCGCCAGGAATGTCACCGACGGGAAGACTATCAGCCGGGACAAGCGCGTCTTATTCAAAACCGCAACTGTCACCCACGTCGCAATCACGGCATAAATAACCACCAGTAATAGCGGTGAGAAATACACATCTCCGACGGCCAGCTCATGAGGCATCTCCATCATGGTCCTCCTTGGCTCGTCGCCGGTTCAGCACTTTTCCTATCAGAGAAAGGGATGTCGGCCTGTATCTCCGGAGTCGGTGTCAGAGAAGGCAGCATAGGGCTGGCAAGCATGTCTCCCCAATCAGTCCTCGCCTCCATTTGTTCAACAAGCTCAGCCTGTAGGTACGGTCTCCCCGAATTTGCCTCCCATCCTCCCCCCAACGATTTATAGAGCGCAACAACCTGGTTGGCGACACTTCCCTTTATCTGGGCGTAGGCATCTTCGCTACGGGTCATTTTTTCGACCGAGTTCAGCAGGCGCTCAAACGTGATCTGGCCATTTTCGTACTGAGTCAATGAGATATTGAACGCCCTGACAGAGGCATTAACCGAGCTAAATGCCAGGGACTTCTGCTGCTTATTGAGCTGATAGGCCTCGAGGGCATTACTCACTTCCTGAACAGCCTGCAACACACGCTTGTTATAGTTGGTCAATGATTCCTGAAACCGGGCATCCTCGAGGCGAATGTTATTTTCTACCCGGCCATATTGAAAAATGTTCCAGGAGAAAGCCGGGCCAAGCGACAGCGTCAGCGAATCACTGAAGCTAAAGTCGTTACCGGCCTTAACTGTGCTATTGATACCTATCGCCCCAAACAACGAGAATTTGGGATAAAGCTCAGTTTCGGCAACACCGATTTGGGCACTACGGGCATGGGCCTGAAATTCAGCAACTTGCAAATCGGGGCGGCGAAGAACCAACGAGGCATCAACAACCGTCCTAACAGCAGGCGGGCGCGGGATCAGGGAGTACTGATCGTAACCTATCAACTTTTGGCTAGAACGACTGGCACCATATTTGTCGTCAAACGCTTTGATCTTGGCATCAATGGCTGTGGACGCCAGCAACTGCTCAACCTCATCGGGTAACACTCCCAACAAAACCGCCAAAGCGTTTCGCGACTGTATCATCCCGATTTTCAATCCCGGAAGCGCTGATTTAGTGTTATAAAGCTGGGTTCTGGCTTGCTGGACATCCAGCTCAGTCACGTTACCTGAGTCAAACTGCACTTCAGTGATTTTGACAACCCGCTCCTGAATCTCAATATTACGTTCTGAGAGCAGAACCCTTTCCTGAAACGTCCGATAATTCACATAATTTCTGGCAACTTCCGCAGTTATACTCACCAAGATATCGTGGTAGGAAGCCACAGAGGCATAAAGGCTCGCCTCGGCAGACTCGATGCTTCTAGCATATTTTCCCCAGACATCCAGCTCCCAACCGGCATCAAAACTCAAGCTAGCATTATCGAAAGTATTTTCATTCTGATAGATCTTGGCCAGACTGCCAGATACCGTTTGCCGCTGAGGATAACGGAATGAATCAGCAACCCCCTGTGCTGCGCGGGCCTGAACAATCCGAAGTCCTGCCGACTCCAAGTCCAGGTTCTGAAGCGCTGCTTTCTCTACCAGTTTATCCAGCACCGGATCATCAAACTGCATCCACCAGCGCGCTGTTTGCCAACCACTTAGCACGTTCTCATTCACCTTACTGTCGGGTCCTGCCCAGGTCTCTTGCCCTGTCCAGTTTTCGGGTAACGCCACTTTTTCCACACCATCAAAATCAGGTCCTGAAACACTACAGGCCATCAGTACGCTAATAGAGAACATAGCTACAAAAGCGTTGGAAACTTTTAGCACTGCTCCCCCTAGAATCGGCTTTGTGTTAATTGCTGCCAGTGAATAGCGTCACTGGTAGCTTTAGATTGAACCAACGAATCAAATATATTTTTTTTCAAGTTTAGGAAGATATAAAAACCGGCGATGTCTGATTTTGAATAATCGGATAATTCTAGTGTTTCAAAAAAACCATCCAGTTGTTTTTCAAGCGCCTTATAGTTTTCACTTGCATTCAATATTGGCGTGTCTTTATCAGTTTGAATTAATTTAGAGACATTCAGACTGGCTAGCTGCCTAGCCAATTCGGGGATCACTTTATCCTTATAAGCCGTTCGAGCTTTCACCACCAGCTTGTTGCTTCTCAGCCTCGGCTCCGCCTTTGTCAGGCTAATGAGATGGTGACAAAGCAATTCACATTGGCGACTGAAGTCAGCGATTTTATCAGGTGATAGTTCATAATGGGCTGTATTTACCTTGCTTCCCCATATTTGAAGCTTTTTCATTGTCACTTTCATCGTGACGAGGTGCCACCTCAGTTTCCATCTGGTCCAAATTGTCGGAGACAGACACTGATGACAAGCTATCACACCACTAACATGACGGAAAAAGCGCTCACGCATCACCAAAAGCATATGCTCGGGACGTGATGAAAACGGAAAATAATAAGAGAATATAACCATCAACACGACGAGGTAAAATAAGGTGACAATTGTCAAAATAATCCCAAAGTGATATGTCATCTCATTGCTTATTCCAAGAGTAAACATACCTATCAGAAAGAAAATAGTAATTGGACCTTTGAATACATAAAACCCGACAAAGGTGTAGATGAAAATAAAAATGGCCAGCTCAGAACCCAGTGTCAGCTGTGGCAAGATAAACACATAGGAAGGAACTGAGAAAATAAACCCTAAGGAAAATAGTATTAATAGCAAGACAGGGTGAATAGGCAGAAAAGAAAGTATCGATACAAATAACGTACAGAAAACAACGAAATTATAGCCGCCAGGCGGGTTGAACAAGATCCAATTACTATTTTCTTT
>NZ_JAKRFQ010000560.1 GCF_022347985.1 Photobacterium sp. OFAV2-7 | reverse complement strand
TTCATATCGAAGTGGGAACGGCGGGCAAGGCGCAGCTCTGATAGCCGGTTGCCCCACAGCATGGTGAGTTGGTGAAGGGGTTTGTTTGCAGTACTGGCTCGGCTACGTTCTATCGCTAACCAGATTTGCGCTAATTCAGACCAGGTAGGAACGCGGCTTCCGTTTTCAGGCCGCATACCGACGTTCTGTTTTTTGATTCGGTCCAGGTCGGTTCTTTCAATGATGAATTTGCTTTTACAGAAGTTGAGGCAGGCACGGAGTGTGGTGAAGATGGAGTTGGCGGTTTTGGGCTTTTCGGCACTGATTGAATCTAACCACTGCATCCATTCTCGGGCGGGTATGGTTTCGACGTTTCTGTCGGGGAAGGTGCCAAGGAAGTAGTTGTTGGCGAAAGATTGGTAAAGTGCTTGTGTCCCTTTCTTTAAGGTGGGGACAAAGTGTTTCATCCAGTAGTTCACGCAGTCATCTAAAGTGACGAAATCTTGCTCACCTGTATTAGCTATCTCAGGATTTCGGCCTGATTCCCTCAATTCCATCATGATTTTATGTTTCCGCCTTGCCTCTTTCAGGCTAGTTGCGGGATACTTACCAATCTTGACTCTAAGGTTTGTACCGTTGAATCGGCAGCGATACTGAAAGGTGATAACCGCAGAAGATGTGATGCGAGCTATTAGGCCTTCACCATCGTTTAATTCTGATGGACCATCATAGGTTTCTTGCTTGGAAATCAGTTTAAGTTGCCGATCGAGTATGCTCATACTAACACCTTGTTTTCGTTCCCTGAATGGACACTAGTTTTGGACGCACGGCGCAAAATTTTGGACGCAGATTTGGACGCAAATGCAAATCCCAAACGTAATTGCGCAAGAATTAACTACTGTATAGATGAACAGTATAGCATTGAAAAGCCATTGTTAGAACAAGCACTTAATACGAATGCAATGGTTTCTGGAAAACACTATGAACAATACAAATGAGCCAACTTTGTTTTGGCTGGATTATGAAACTTTTGGCGCTACCCCTTCGACTGATCGCCCGTGTCAGTTTGCGGGTGTGCGTACCGATATGGATCTCAACATTATCGGTGAGCCGCTGGTTATCTACTGCAAACCGCCGGTAGACTACCTGCCTTCACCTGAAGCGTGTCTGATCACCGGGATCACACCTCAGGAAGCGCATGAGAAGGGTTTGTCGGAGCCGGAATTTATTGCCCGTATTCACGCTGAGCTTTCGAAGCCAAATACCTGTGTGATTGGATATAACAACGTCCGCTTCGATGACGAGGTTACCCGTTATACCCTATACCGTAACTTCTACGACCCATATGCATGGGCGTGGCAGAACGGCAACTCGCGCTGGGATCTGCTCGATATTATGCGTACCTGTTACGCATTGCGCCCGGAAGGGATCAACTGGCCGGATAACGAAGATGGCCTGCCAAGCTTTAAGCTTGAGCACTTATCCGTTGCCAACGGTATCGAACACGCCAATGCCCACGATGCGATGGCGGATGTCTACGCGACGATTGAGCTGGCGAAGATCTTAAAGCAGAACCAACCTAAGCTGTTTAACTACCTGTTCAACCTGCGTCACAAGCGCAAGCTGCAGGAACTGGTTGATATTGTTGAAATGACGCCGCTGGTGCATGTTTCCGGTATGTTTGGTGTCGAGTGCGGCAATACCAGCTGGATTGTGCCAATGGCCTGGCATCCGGATAACAAGAATGCAGTGATTACGGTAAACCTTGCGATGGATCCTACCCCGCTGATCGAGCTTGATGCCGATACGTTGCGTGAAAGGCTGTACACCAAACGTGTTGATCTTGGCCCTGATGAGTTGCCGGTTCCGCTTAAGCTGGTGCATCTAAACAAGTGTCCGGTTCTGGCTCCTGCCAAAACGCTCAAGGCCGATGATGCAGAGCGGATCGGGATCGACCGACAGAAATGTCTGGAGAACTTGCAGCTGTTGAAATCACACCCTGAAATTCGTGAGAAGCTGCTGGCTATCTATAGCGTTGAACGTGAGTATGAAGCCAACACTAATGTCGATGCCATGCTGTACGATGGTTTCTTCTCTAATGCTGATCGCTCAACGATTGACATTATCCGTGAAACAGCACCAGAAGAGCTGGCGAATCTCGAGCTGAATGTCGACGACAAACGCATCAAGCCATTGTTGTTCCGTTATCGTGCCAGAAACTTCCCGATGACGCTGGACTACAAAGAGCAGCAGCAATGGAAACACCATTGTCAGGATTATTTTGAATCCAATCTGCCTGCCTATATGGAAAACCTCGAGGCAACTGCCATGACTCATCAGGCGGATGAAGCCAAAATGGCGATACTCAAAGCAGTGTATGAATATGTAGACAGCTTGGTATAACAATGCAGTAATTATGTAAGCCGTTACACTTTGCTGTTTCGCTAGCTAACACACCGTAATATCTTGCTATTTTATCTAAGCCCTCCGGCCTGCAAAGCCGGGGGGCTTTTTATTAAGACATTATCCCATTTTCGAGATTTGAACTTAGTGCGATTGCCATCAACACTTATAACGAAGGTATCTGAACGAAAGTCAGATTTTACTCATTCAGCCTTGCAGTCTGAGTCCAAGTTTTTTTGATCAGACGAAACCTCCATTAAGTGCACCTGCGCTGCAGTGGAGACTACGTCGCATGTATCGAATTTAGTATTCATTGGTATTTAAGTGGTTGATATGACGACTAAAGCATTAACGCGTTGCTATCGCTTTGAAAGTGTAGATTTTGAACCCGATCTGCGCCTGCTGGTATGGCAAGACAACACCGAAACCGAACTCACTGTCCATGAGTCTCGCCTGTTGGAAACCCTGTGCTATTTCGCCGGAGAGGTGATCAGTGCCCAGTCACTGTTCGATAAGACATTCACTCAGGTCGATCCTTACAGCCACGAAAGCAACAACCACTACGACCTGAATACTTTATTGATCTCGCTGACAAAAAAGCTCGAATACAATGGCGAGATGTCCATTCCGATTGAAGTTATTCCTCACTTTGGCTTTCGCGTTCCCCTTCCAGACAAAACATGCCGACTTGTCCACACCTTTGATAAACAACCGAGGCTTCCTGCCGAAAGTAACCAGGAGCCAAGGCTAGAATCAGCCACCGAGCACATTGTTAAATACAGCCTATTGCATAAGATTTCAGTGCTGTTGCTTGCCGCTGCCGGGGTTGCAATTGTGGTTGTTTCTAACTTCTAACAGTTGGTAATTCTACACTCAAATTTTTGTGGCTTAGATCACATTTGTTTTGTATGATAAATGAGTCTCTTCGTTAGGAATCAAGGCTCATGGCATATCTACGTTCCTTTTCTGTCATTCTCATTTGTCTGTTTATCGGCAAGGCGATACAGCACCTTACCCAACTAGCTATTCCCGGTAGCATCATCGGCATGTTGCT
>NZ_JAKRFQ010000559.1 GCF_022347985.1 Photobacterium sp. OFAV2-7 | reverse complement strand
TCTTCGGTAAAGTAATCCGAAATGACTACAAGATGAATCATCTGGATGAAATTAACGGTTTGCTAGGCATCACTCACCTATTTGAAACTGCCCCTACAACGCTGTATCGACAGCACGCCAACAGACTGCAACTGCAAGGACTGTAATGATGAAAAAGACCGTACTCGCGTTTGTTTGTATTATTGTGACTGCCAGTGCGGTCTATTACAGCCGTATTCCAACCTCCGATGAACCTATGATACAAGTCGCTTCACAGCTCGATACCAAGGTGGATAAGGACTCCTCTCGCGATACTTTCGAGTACTTCCTATCTGGACTCGGTGAAGCTAATCTGGATACCCTCAAGCACAATTTTGAAAACTATAACGAAGAACAAGCAAGCGCCTACAAGCTTGATGAAGACCTCTTTCAGCGGTTCATAAACTATAGAGCCACCTTAGAGCACATTGATTCAAATACTGTTGATAAGCTAGATATAGGTACACTTCAGCAACTCATTGACCAAATCAAGAGCATACAGCTTCAGTTTTTTACCCCACAAGAACAACAACTATTATTTGCTGAAGAAAACCAGCTAAGAGAATTCGCACTCAAGCAGATCGAAATACACCTGCATACCCAAAGTGCTGAAGAGGCAACTATCATCTGGGAACAAGAAATCGATCATCTTTCTCCGAATCTGCAGCTGAGCTACCACAATGCCAGCCTTCTAGGCCAGCTACAAAAAACAAAGGAAATGACGGACCAGGAACGTTATCTTGCCAATCAGGAACTTGTGGGAACCGAAGCTGCCAATAGACTGGAAAAACTTGCTATAGACCGCGCCGAGTTCGAGGAAACAGTGAATTCATACCTACAACAACGAGATGAGATTCTCGCCAATTCTCTACTGACTATTGAGGAGCAACAAAGTGAAGTTGCTCTCTTAAGAAATAAAATGTTCAATGAAAAACAAGTTCGTCGAGTGCAGGCTTTAGAAAGTATCTCTGACGAACAAAAGCTCTCCAATAATAAATCGATTTAATGTATATATTGACAATTATCCAACTGACATTTCGATTAATAATATGTTTCACCCCTTAGCATTTAGAATTATATGCACCGAGTCCATTAGTGACTCGGTATATTTTCACCAAACCCACCAAAAACAATAACAATTCCATTCAATCATATTTACCTTGATAATTTTTAATATAACTCATCATCGAACGCCCTACCATAAGGGGGATAAATATCTTTCTGTTTTATAAGTAATTTACAAAAAACAAATGACAAATTGTATAAAATTATGATGAAATATTAGTAAATATTAGCTAGCATACCCCCGCTACTGATAATGCACATATTAATAAAATACAAACTTGCTTGTGTGATTTTTAGACAAAATTCTCTAATTAATAGAATTAATAACTCAGCTATATAGGGTCGGGATCGAATGTTTAATCGGAAGTTAAAAGCAGAGCTTAGCAGCAAAAAAGAGGTTGTCTCGAACCTTGAAGCTATCATTGAATCAATTAACGAGAGTCTCGCTACTATTGAGTTTGATACACAGGGTAATATTCTGACCGCCAACCAAATCTTTTTAGATGTCACTGGATTTAAACGTGATGAAGTTATTGGCAGACACCATTCAGTAATGTGTCTTCAGTCATATGCGAACTCCTCTGAATATGAAAACTTTTGGAAGCAGCTTCGCCAGGGCCAGGTACAAAAAGGTACCTTCGAGCGAAAAAATAAAGCAGGAGAAACGCTTTGGCTTGAAGCAACTTATTTTCCTATAAAAGCAAATGGTCAAGTCATCAAGATAATGAAAATTGCTTCTGATGTCACAGCCAGCACTATTGAGAGCTTAAACAAGGAAAGTGTCCTAACAGCATTAAACCGTTCATTAGCAACGATTGAATTTGACCCTAAGGGTAATATCCTCACTGCGAATGACAACTTCTTATCGACCGTTGGTTATCCAATCAGTCAAATTGCAGGTAAGCACCATAGAATATTCTGCGACGAGAGTTTTTATTCCGAAAATCCATCTTTCTGGCAGGATTTAGAAAGCGGCCAATTTAAATCTGGCCGTTTTTTAAGAAGAAATAGTCATGGTGAAGCTGTTTGGTTAGAGGCGACTTATAACCCTATATTTGATACTTCAGGGAAAGTTGTCAAAGTAATTAAATTTGCTTCTGATATTACCAAACAAGTCGAACAAAGTGAGGCCGTCTCTCAGGCTTCTGATATTGCCTATAGCACTTCAGTTGAAACGGCACAGATTGCCAAGCAAGGATCTGATCTTCTTAGTGACTCAGTTGAAGTTTCAGTAGGTATATCTGAAAAAGTGAAAGAGGCATCCAGCAAGATCCAGCAGTTAAATACCAAATCACAAAGTATAGAAGCCATTGTTTCTACTATTAAAGAGATTGCCGACCAAACTAACCTACTAGCGCTTAATGCGGCTATTGAAGCAGCACGAGCCGGTGAGCAGGGACGTGGGTTTGCCGTGGTTGCCGATGAAGTCAGACAGTTGGCTTCCCGTACCAGCCAATCAACCAGTGAAATCGCCAGTGTGGTATTGGACAACAAAAACCTCACTGACAGTGTCACCGTCGCCATGAATGAAGTAGCCTCCATCGCCAACGATGGAATGAACAAAATCACCGAGGTATCGACGGTAATGGACGAGATCTATGCTGGTGCTGAAAATGTCTCTAAAACCGTCATGGATTTATCAGAAGTCTAAATAGACACCTGAACACAACTTATAAAAAAGGCAGCTAAATTAGCTGCCTTTTTCCGTTCTGGAGCTGATGCCTAATGCTGTTAGTTAAGCCCGTTTAAACTGAACCATCAGACGCTGCAGTGCCTCAAGGCGCTCTACCAGCATCCGGGTACTTTCTACCGACTTGTCACTGGTTTCAGACGTCGATGCTGTCAGCTCACTGATCTGCTCGATATTTCGGGCAATTTCGTCACTCACACCGGCCTGCTCTTCTACAGCCGAAGCAATCTGGTGACTGCTATCTGTCACCTTGTTCAGCATCTCATTGATTTCGCCAAGGCGTTCGCCCGTCTCAATCGCCTGTTGACGACAGTGTTCCGACAGTTCACCACCACGCTCTACAGCCTCTACCGCCTGCTTCGCAGTCGCCTGCAAGCGATTGATCATCTCGTGGATCTCCCCCGTTGAAGATTGTGTCTTTTGGGCCAAAGAACGAACTTCATCTGCAACCACGGCAAACCCACGTCCCTGCTCACCGGCTCGTGCTGCTTCAATAGCGGCGTTAAGCGCCAACAGGTTGGTTTGATCGGCAATAGAACCAATTACATCCAGAATACCTTCAATCTGACGGCTACTTTCAGACAGTGCATTAATAACCTGCTTCGAGTTGTCTAGTTCATTGTGCAGAGACAGTACCGATTCAATCGTCGTCTCAACACTTGTCT
>NZ_JAKRFQ010000558.1 GCF_022347985.1 Photobacterium sp. OFAV2-7 | reverse complement strand
CGCTGTCCGAACTATCGTTAGCCGCGAGCTGGGCGGCACCGTCAACTATACGGATCGTGGCATTCAGCGGAGCAACCTCTGCTCTTTCTCTGCCCTGCAATGCTGCTATTTTTTGCTGTTCTGCTTCCCATGCCTGCTCGGCCGAAAGGTTGCACTCATCGGCAAGGTATTTGGCGTTAAACCCTTCTCCAGTCAGGTTAAAAATAGTCGCATTGTGATTCACGCTATTTCCGCCATGCCAATAATGCTTCGCCAGTAGCTGTCCAATCTGAGGATTATCGGTTAAGTAGCCAAACTTCTCTGTAAAATAAGCTCTTGTCTGATAGACCGCCATGTTCGCCAGCAGGTAACCTTGATAGGCACAGGCCGCCTCATCCGACAACAGGTGTGGGATCGCCATCAGCGGGCGCGGGCTGCATGCCAGCCCAAGAATTTGTTGCTCGGTTGCTCTGGCCAGTTTGGTCACCGCATCCGCTGTCAGCTCATCATCACCCAAACGATACAGAGCCCGCTCAAAGTAAGGCACCACCAAAATGCTTCTCTCGCCATACGCTCGGAAAGGCTGCTTACTGTCAATCATTGACTTGATCACGGCATCCGGTACGGCGTCGCCATCAGCGTCCAGCGCATACTGCTTCAGCCAGTCTGCATCGCCGAGCAGGCTATCGCAAAACATCGACTGAGTCTCGGCATAGGCCATCGAAGTCGGCGCGAACTCCTGTGAGAAACACGGCGCATTCATCTTCACGTTAGAGAAATGCGCAGCATGCCCGCCTTCATGGAACAAGGTGTTGATCCCGTCATACCCGCTACCGACCTGATCCGGCTTGGCATTGCTGGTGAAATTGACCTTGGCAGGCACCCAGCGGCCCTGATCGTAAAATGACGGTACCGGACCATGACAGAAGCCGTTTTGGTATTTCCCTTTTCGGTCAAGCAGATCCAATGTCAGTTCTGCACCCGAATAGTCTATATTCAGACGACCGAACGACTCGACCCAGCGTCGTAGAGACTGAGAAAACGGTACATAAGGGTCCAGATCCCGCATCGCATCCCCGGAGAACGAGAATACAAAGTTATGACCAAGCAAGGCTTGCTCGCCCTTGGCATCAGCCAGTTGACGTAAGCTGCGCAGATGGCTATCTCGGGTTCGGGCTTCAAAGTCCTCCAAAATCGCGAATAGCTCTGTCGTCGTCATCTGTTCGGTTTTGACCACCGAGTAATCAAAAAAGTTGTCGTAACCCAATGACCGGGCGAACTCATTACGCAGTTTTACCAGCTCTAAAAAGCCGTTTTCCAGCAACCACTGCTCCAAATCGATCAAGGCCTGGTGCGAGGAGCGACGAACCTTCTCATTACTGCTGGTACGAATATTGGCAGCAAGCACAGGGAGTGATCCTTCCGCCTGGTTGCCGTTCTCATCAACAAACTTCATCACATGGTTTTGTTTTTTCTCAAACAAATCCGCCTCGAACTTAATCAACTTAGCTTTTAGCGCTTGGGCCTGCTCTGACTCCAGCGCATGAGCCTGAAACATATTCAGCCATCCTTTGAGTCCAACCAGGGTTTGCGTTTTCTCGTTGGAATCGGCAAGCAACTCGGCTGCCGCTATCTGCTCTTTCAGCTCGGTGATCTGGGCCGGAGTACTCAAAAAAGTCGCCCACTGTGTTTCTGCCTCGGCAGAACCCTCATGGTCATCACTCGTTCCCATATAGGTTTCCCAGAAGAAATCTTCTTTGGCCCGGTGCAAAGATAAATAACGCTGGTTCAGTGAATCAAGATAAGCTGATGCTGTCATTTGTATCCCTATAAATGTAAGTGCTTGATCATTTTAATTTATTATCTCATAGCCAATGATAATGCAATCGTGATAGCCCGCAAGCTCATTGATATTTTCAACCAACGGACATTCGCAAGTTACGCTTTACATTGTAAATCCGTCTTGCCAATAGATTCAGCTTTGCTTAAGCCACATCGGCATATTATAACCCTCGAACCCATTGTTTAGCCTATTAACCATAGCGTGATGGAACATCCCTGCGACAACGCTGCAGGCAAATCACTGCTACGTTTAAGTTTCAAACTGGTCAATCTTTGACCAGCCAGGTCTACAAGCACGGAGGAAACACATGAAAAAAGTTATCGCATTACTTTGTTGCATTGTCTTTTCTGGCTTAGCCTTTGCCGAAATGGGAGGGGGCAGCCGAGTCACGGTCCCTCACATTATCTGCATGCAAGACGGTAAGATGATAAGTACGACTGCGATCCCTGTTACCGAATGCAATAAGCTCAAAGCGGAAAAAGCCGAAGCTAAGTAGCAGGCCGATTCATCCGTTCATCTCTTTTGGCCGGCACTGCGCCGGCCTTTCTCTTCAGCAACTCTTCATGACAAATATATACACAATTCAAATGTTGAATGATCGGTCATTCGTGATATATATGAACAACGTTCAGTATTAACCAAAACCAATAACACTTGAACGTCACTTGCTATTTATTGCGACAAACAAGGATCCAGTCATGAGACCATTCGCGCGCAGCTCATTGCTCGCCGCCCTTATTGCCAGTTCATTGTCACCGGCCCTGGCTGCCGACACCCCTTCCCCTGCCGAGCCACAGAACCAGGCTCCGCTCTGGTTACGCAATACGGCCATTTCACCGGATGGTAAGCAGTTGGCATTTACCTACCAAAGCCGTATCTATCTTGCATCCAGCGATGGTGGCAATGCGCGGGCCATCACCAGTGGCGAATTCTACCCGCACGCCCTGGTATGGTCGCCGGATAATAAAACACTGGCTTTTGCTGCCAACCCGTACGGAAACGATGATGTTTTCACGGTATCGTTACAGAGCGGAGAGATGACCCGCCTCACCACCCATTCTGCCAACGACATTCCTACCGCCTTTTCCGATAATGGAAAGTCCGTGCTGTTCAACACCACACGTCTAACGGCAGAACAACAGGATTTTTACAGCCTGCCGCTGTACTCATTCGGCACCAGCGGTAACCAGCTGTACCATGTAGATATCAACAATAAAGCCGCTCAGGCTCTGATGCCGATCCCGGCCAAGCATGCTGTGTGGAACAATGATAAAACACAGCTGCTCTATAATTCCCCGCACAAGGATCAGCAATTCAGAAAGCACCAGAACTCTTTTGCTGTCCCGACTATCTGGCTATTTGATGCTAAGACAGGGAAACACCGTCAGCTGACTGAAAATAGAATTGCCGCCCAGCAACCGCTCTGGAACCGTGACAACAGCGGTTTCTACTTCCTGAGTGAGCGCAGCGGCAGCTTTAATGTCTGGTTTTATGAATTGGCCACAGGCAAAGAAACACAAATCACCACCCTGGCCGATCACCCTATCCGTCACCTGTCGGTATCAGCCAATGATGATCTGGCGTTTTCCTACAACGGGGAATTGTACCGGCTAGCAAAAAACCAGGCGGAAC
>NZ_JAKRFQ010000557.1 GCF_022347985.1 Photobacterium sp. OFAV2-7 | reverse complement strand
CGCATCGCATACAGCAGTATAACTATCCTTCCCTTGAACCAGTTCAAGGTTGATTTGATCAACTAAGACAATACCATTTTTGATCAACATACCTGACAGGGAAAGCAAACCAACCAGTGCCATAAAGCTAAATGAAACATCAAACAGCAATAAGCCGCTTACCACACCAATCAAAGCCAACGGAACAGTTAGCCAAATAATGAGTGGCGATTTCAGATTATTAAACAGCAACACCGTAATAATAAACATTGCCAGGTAAGCCAATGGCAGTCCACTCGACAGCGCTTTTTGCGCATCGGCCGATGACTCGTACTCACCTCCCCATTCGAAAGTATATCCTGGCGGCAGCTCAATCGCTTCAATGTCAGACTTCACCCTCATGAGCAAGCTCGTTGCTGTATCATTGCCTAGAATATCTGGATCAGCCAATACTGTGATGGTCCGTTTGCGATCCCTTCGCAAGATCAAACCGTCTTCCCAAACAGTTTCAACTTCGTCTACCAGTTGGCTAAGCGATATATAGCTACCCGTTGCCGGGCTATATACCTGGACACCCAGCAAGTTATTAATATCCATCCTCTCATTGTCTGGTGAACGGGCTATGATTGGCAATTGCTTGGTTCCTTCCCGAAAAGTACCAATCTGCTTGCCACTAAAGTTTGTTAATAGGGCATCATCAAATTCTTGTTTACTGATACCGACTCGTCTGGCCTTGGACTCATTAAAAACAGGGCGAATAACTTTTGCCCTCTGACGCCAGTTATGGCGAACATTTTCCGCACCAGGATCCCGACGAAGAATATCAATCGCCTGTCCGGACAGCTTTCTTAATACATCGGGATCCGGACCGGTAAATCTTGCTTCGACTTTTGCATCCCCCCCTGTTCCCATCTCCATCCGTTTCAGCTTAAACTCCGCCTGCGGATAATTGTCGACCAGATACTGCCTGACATTACCAAGAGTTGGATTGATATCTTCTCGTGTATTCACTCTGACAACTAACTGTCCATAAGCTGCGTAGCTATTTTCGGGATTGTACGTCAGAATAAATCTCGGAAAACCGCTACCCACGGTGGTGGTTACTTGCTCGACGACATCTTGTTTGAGTAGATAAGCTTCAATCTCCCTGACATCTTTTAGCGTCTCTCGAATATCCGACCCTTGGTAACGCCAATAATCAACATAAAAAATCGGTGTATTGGAAGCAGGAAAAAACGCCTGCTTTACTTTACCAAAACCAACAACAGAGGCTGAAAACAAAAGGACCAAAGCAACTATCGTCACGAATTTGTAGCGTATACATAAGCCGAGAACAAATCGATAAATTGAGTAAACAGCTCCTTTGTATAACTCTTTCTGCTGTTGCTCGTTGCTATCTGGAAGTTCTTTAAAGATCAGATCAGCCAGAAACGGTGTCAGTGTAATAGCCGTAACCCAACTGAGTGACAGTGAAATCAATAGTACCCAAAATAAGCTACCTGCAAACTCACCGGTTGCATCCGAAGAAAGCCCTATTGGTGAGAAGGCAGCAATAGCAATCACCGTAGCACCTAGCAAAGGAAGACTTGTTTGCCGAGTTATGCTCACCGCTGCTGAAAGCTTGGTTTGCCCTCGCTTCAGACCAATCAAGATCCCCTCAACAACGACAATTGCGTTATCAACCAGCATTCCCAAGGCGATAATCAAAGCCCCCAGCGAGATCCGGTGCAGCTCTATCCCCATCTGAGACATAAATATAAACGTCCCAAAAACTGTGATAAGCAACACCAAGCCTATTAAGATACCGCTTTTAATCCCCATAAATACCAACAGGACAAAAACCACTATCGCGACGGCCTGCAATAAGCTATCTATGAAGCTATCAATCGATGCATTCACCTCGTTAGGTTGGTTATAAACCGTTGCAAGTATCATCCCTGCCGGGCGAGAATATTCCATTTCCGCCAAACGCTGATCAATGCGCTCGCCGACCTCTACAACATTGACGCCAGAAGCAAAAGAAACTCCCAGCATCAGAGCTTGTTGGTTATCATGATTAATAATATTACGCGGTACTTCAGCATATTCGCGTTTTATGCTGGCAATATCTTTCAAGTAAATCAGGCTGTTCGAATGGTCTCCCGATACAATCAAGCTCTCGAGATCCCGGATGGTATCGTATTCACCGCTTGGTTGTATTCGAATATACTCTTCTCCAACCCGAACACTACCAGAGTCTGAGACTTGGTTTTGAGAACGAAGGTTCTGGTAGATCCGGCTCATCGGAATATCTAGGGCGGAAGCTTTGCTCTTTGATATTTCAACGATAACTTGCTCTTCCTGCTCTCCGGCGATAGTTACGTTGCCGACGCCTTCGATCAACACCAGTTCTCGCCGAAGTAAATCGACATAATCGGTTATCTCAGCATAAGAATACCCATCACCACTAACTGTCAGCAATATACCAAAGACATCAGCAAAATCATCCATCACCATTGGAGTTTGAACACCCGATGGTAGTTGAGAGCTGAGATCGGACACTTTATTGCGTAATTCATCCCATATTTGCTTCAACGCATCCGCACGGTATATCTCCTTCATATTTACCGTGACTTGCGACAACCCGGCAGATGACGTCGACTTAATATAGTCAACATAGGGAAGCTGCTGAACTGCGTTTTCAATCGGGTAAGTCACCTCCTGTTCAACCTGACTTGCAGGGGCGCCAGGGTAAACCGTTGTAATGACGGCGACTTTAACAGTGAAAGCCGGATCTTCAAGCCGTCCGAGCCCATTGAATGCTGACATTCCCCCCAAGAGCAATATCAGACTCAAGAGGACACTGACTATTCGATTTTTTATGAAATATTCAACAAATCCCATTTACAACCCCTCTTCCCTATCCCAGAATTGCACAGTCTGGCCTTCAGATAGGAAATGAGTTCCAGCAGTCACCACAATATCACCGCGGCTAAGTCCATTGAGGATCTCGACACCTTGGCCTTTAAACTGACCAATCGCAACAGGCTTTTTATTCACAGTCATGGTTCGCGGATCAACAGTCCATACAAAACGTTCTGTTTCTGAAATTGACACATTTTCCGGTATAAAAATCGAACTGATAGGAAGAATAAACTCGGCACCATCTTGCTCAATTAACTGGGATAAATCCGCTTTAACTACGGCGCTCATGCCTGGCAGTATATTGACCTCCTCAGGTACCTTCATGCTAAAGGTAAATTCATAAGATAACGTTTCCGGATCAGCCTGGGCATTCCACTCTTTGATATCAAGTAAGAACTGACTTTCCGGCATCGCATCAAAAATAGCTATTGGTCGATACTTTGAACTTTTATTTAATCGAGAAAAAATATCCTCAGGAATCTGAACTGACAAATCAATATATTCATGAGATACTATCGTTAATATTATTTGCTGCGCCTGAATATTTTCAAAACTTTTTACTTTAATATCA
>NZ_JAKRFQ010000556.1 GCF_022347985.1 Photobacterium sp. OFAV2-7 | reverse complement strand
ATTTTTCCAGCCAGGCGGGCAGCTTGAGAGCAATTAGCATAGAACCAAAACCGACAACAGCCATTGCCAGCGCCGTCTCTCTGTCTCCGCCTTCCAATATCTGATTGACATAGACAACAGTATTAACAATCACCATGGCACTGGCTCCGGCGGCAGCCAAATAGGCAATCCACAAAGCCCGAAGTCGCGGTGTTGCCAAGTAGGACTGAATACCGAACTTAAGGTTATTCCAAACCCCCTTGCCGTGATCAACAGCCAGCACCGCCGGTAGGGTACAGCTAATGATCAGCACACCGGACAAAACAAAAGTGCACGCATCCAGAATGAACAGATCTCGAAAACCTATCAACAGCAACAGCATCGCCGTCAGTAATGGGCTGATGATCTGTTCCAGATCATACGCCATTCGACTGTAGGATAGCGCCCGGACGTACTGATCTTTATCCGGCAGAATTTGTGGCAGCGTAGACTGAAACAACGGGGTAAAGCCAGCCGAGCAGGCATTAATCACAAAGACCAAAACATAAATCTGCCAGCTCTGGGTAACAAACGGCAGACAGAGGATCAAACCTGCACGGATGATATCCAGCGCAAACATGAACTCTTTTCTCGGCAGCTTGTGGGCTATGGCACCGAAAACAGGTGCCAGGCCAACGTAAGCGATCATCTTGAGCGCAAACGCCGTTCCCAACACGGCACTGGCATCCTCGGCCTCGAGTTCCCAGGCCAGCAATGCCAGCGTCAACGAGCTGATCCCAGTACCAATCAGCGAAATAACCTGGGCACTGAGCAATTTCAGATAGGTGGTATTTTTCCGCATAGGAAGCGGCGTACTTATCGAGTCAGCTGCCATGTTGATCACCTATCGTTACCAGCAGCCTGCATCAACGCCTCAAAGTCGCCAATATAAGGCTGAGGGTGGTTCTTATTGCTACTGATATATTGATACTTCTCCGGCCCTTTGCCGCACAACAGCAGCACATCATCAGGCATCAGACACGAAACGGCATGTTCGATAACCCGCTCGCGATCCGGATGAGTACTGCTGTTGCCACTCACCGCCTTGCTGCCCATTGCAGTAAACAAAGCCTCCTGACACACTCCCAATGGGTTGTCGGTGGTAAAAAACGCATGATCCGAGTGCGTGCTACACAACTCACCGATAGCAGCCGCATCGGCCAACCGGTCACCCGTAACCCCAATCACGGTATACACCCGGCCTTGGCTATGACGTCTCACATTATCCAGCAGGTTACGGAGACTATCGTAATTATGAGCATAATCGATAATCGCCGTGGCACCATTTTGCAACGGGTAGACTTCGCTTCGGCCAGGGGCATGATCCATGGTGGCCAGCATCTCAACAGCAGTAGAAATATCAATATCCATAGCCGTCAGCATAGCCAATACCGCAAGGGAGTTTTCAATGTTGAAGGTAAACGGCAGGGAGGTACTTACCGCATACTGCTGCCCTTCATAATCCAGCCTGAACTGCCCACCATGACACGACGAAACAATATCAGAGGCAAACATATCCGCACTTGGATCCTGCATACTAAAGGTCACCACCCGCGCCTTGCTGCGGCAGCGCTCGATCATCGCCAATGCCAGCTCGTCATCAAGGTTGATGATCGCCACACCACCGGGTTTAAGGCGATCTATCAGGCGAAGTTTGGCCTGAATGTAATCATCTCTGCTTCGGTGGTAATCGAGGTGATCGCTGCCGATATTGGTAATGACCACCACGTCGAAGTCGACGATACTTACCCGATCCTGAGACAAAGCATGACTGCTCACCTCCATCACATTGTGGGTCACCCCCGATTGCTCCATGGCATGAAACAGATTAAGCAAACTGATGGCATCCGGCGTGGTATTGTCCAGCTCAACCTGTTCATCACTGTACTGGCAGCCCAATGTACCGGTATAGGCAGACTTGAACCTGCGGTTCAGCAAAGCATTCAGGCAATAGGCGACGGTGGTCTTGCCGTTGGTCCCCGTCACACCAATTTGCATCAGCTTATCCTGCGGATACTGGTAATACTGATTAATCAAACTGACACTATTGCTAAAACTGGGTGTCAGCAGGCAGGGAACATCAAGCTCTAACGGTTTGTTGGCAATCACGCCAACGGCGCCTTTACCGATCGCCTCATCGACAGACTGATGGCTGTCCCAGTTCAGCCCCTGACGACAGACAAATACATCGCCGGGAAGAATTTTCTGACTATTGCTCTGAAACCGGACAGCACCCAGCTGACGCAGTTCATTTAGGTTCGTTATGTGGCATTTATTCATTGTTATATCTGTCGCTCAGGCTAAGGCTATCAGCGGCCTTGTATGCATTCGGTTTGTCGTCTCGTCGCTTTTTGCAACGGTGAGGTTATTGTATGGGTTCATTGCCCATCAATGTAATCGAACATCTTGATTAACGTTATGAGCGGCATCAATAGGATCGCCTGGCGCGAAATGGTAAATATTGGATTGGTCATTTCTTATACTTCGTCTTGTTCAACAAACCAACATCACAGTGAGAAATGAAAATGAAGAGTATCTGGACCAAAATCAAACAGTTTCTGCTTACTCCCTACGGCAAGGCTTATCTGGTCTTTATTACGCTGACCAAACTCTATCTGGTGTACAAATGGGCGCTGGACTATGTCAGAAAGTTTGGCGGTGAGCTATTTGAAATGCTCGGCGCCTCTATCTCTATGGGTGAGAACGTCAGCGTGCTGAGCTTTACCGCCATCTGCGGCTACTATACAGTCGAAGCTGTTATCAGTATCTTCCGCACCTCACCAAAGCCTCAGGTCACTCAAGCCTGATACCAAGCTCAATAATTCTCTCTCTTCTCTAAGGCTGCAGGGATGCAGTCCGACAAATATACTCTCACTTGATGAGTACACTCGCGGAGCAAAAGGAATGAACCAAGGCCAACTGGTCCCGCTGATCAAGACCGTCCATGCTGCGACCCTGATTGAAATGCTCAAGCATTTCGAGGCTGATATCTACCCGCTCCTCAAGACAGCAGGACTCCCCGAAGACATCCTCCAGACACACCATGAGTTTGTTCCCGAATCCCCAATAAAACACCTGCTGGCCATGATGGCCGAAAGGGCCGATCCCGATCATTATGGCAATTTACTCCGAACCGCAATCCGGGAATACTTCATTCCGAAAATGCTCAGGCACTTACACAGTCCGAAATCGATAGGTGAAGCCATCGAGCAGATGCAAACAGCGGTGCAACATGACTCCCCCTCCGCCAAAGTCAGCCTCGAATACTTCAACGACACCCCCTGGTTCTGTCGCCACAAACCAAAAGAGATGTCGAAAGGCTTTCTGTGGGCAGAGATTTTTGCCATTTTGTTCCTTATTGAATTTATCCGCTTTGCCAGCAAAACCCAATGGCAACCGGGCTGTATTGCCGTACAGTCGCCCAATGCCGACAAGTTGGC
>NZ_JAKRFQ010000555.1 GCF_022347985.1 Photobacterium sp. OFAV2-7 | reverse complement strand
GCAGCCACCTGCGATTCCCGATCATCCATTTCAATAATTAACTGCGCATAAGCTGCATACCCTTTTTCAGGCGTATAAGGTAATACGAATCGCTGCGAGCCTTGTCCAATAACAGATGTCAGGTTCTTCAAACCCATATGATGCTGCTGATCATATGCCATCAAATCCTTTTCTAGCTCACTGACAAACGCTTCTGTACCGCGTGAATCTGTTCCTTCCTGCATCCAGACATCCACAAAGAAAATTGGCGTATTAGACGGTGGGAAGAATACATTTTTGACATAGCCCATCCCGAACAAGGCGGCAACCAACATGACAACCACAGTCGAGATAGTCAGTACACGAAAACGCATAGCGAAGCTCAAAATGCCTCGGTAGGCATTAAAGAACCAGCCTTTATACAGCTCCTGAGGTTCATCGCTGCTGGTATTACCATCTTTAAATAACAAATAACAGAAAAACGGCGTAATCGTAATCGCAGTGATCCAGCTGATAAATAGCGAAATCAACAGGACTTTGAACAATGACGCACAGAACTCACCGGTCGCATCTTGCGACAGACCAATTGGCGCAAACGCCAAGATGGCAATGACAGTCGCGCCAAGCAACGGCCACTGGGTTTGTTTTACCACATCACCAGCTGCTTCCAATCGAGTCTGACCGCGCTGTAAGCCGATCAGAATGCCCTCGGTTACCACAATGGCATTATCAACCAGCATTCCGAGTGCAATGATCAGTGCCCCCAGAGAGATAATTTGCAGCTGGATTCCCAGCACATTCATCACGATGAAGGTACCGAAGATGGTCAACAGCAATACCGCTCCCATCAGTAACCCAGAGCGCAGCCCCATAAACACCAGCAGGATGACAATCACAATAGCGACTGACTGGCCAAGGTTCACCAGAAACCCGGTGACCGATACATCTACCACAGCACCCTGATCATAAACAGTATTCAGTGCCATCCCCATCGGAAGGCGACTTTCCAGCTGTTCAATTTTATCAGCAATCGCCTTAGAGACATCAACGACGTTTACTCCGGTGCTGAACGAAATACCCAGCGACAGTGCACGCTCTCCCATATTGCGGTACAGCAGGTCTGGCGTTTCCGTTATCGTTTTATAGACCTTGGCTATATCACCCAGATAAACCAAGTCACCGCTACCCGGAGGGCTGACCAGCATACGTTCCATCTCTTTCACGCCTGAAAACTCACCTGTCGGATGAATTCGGATTCGGCCGTCACCAATACGGATCTTACCGGCGTTAGAAACCACATTTTGAGTCTGGATCAGGCTGTAGATATAGTTCTGATCCAGCCCCATTGCGGCTAGCTTCTGCTGGCTGATTTCAACAACAACCTGCTCTTGTGGCCCCCCCACAACAGAGACTTTCTTCACACCATCGATCAGTACCAGTTCACGGCGCAGAAAATCGGCATAGTTCTCGAGCTCACGATAGGTATACCCTTCCCCCTTGATGTTCATCAGAATACCGAACACATCAGAATAATCATCAATAACCATCGGCGGTACAACACCAGGTGGCAGCTTTACAACAGCATCATTGACCTTGCGGCGCAGCTCGTCCCAAATTTGCGGCAGCATAGTCACGTCGTAACGCTCCTGCATTTCCACTTCAATTTGAGACAGTCCGGCACTGTTTATCGATGTAATGTGCTTTACCTGCTGCATCTGCTGGATAGCATCTTCCAGCGGTAGCGTCACCTCTTCTTCGACCTGTTCTGGCGAGGCACCGGGATATGGTGTAATTACCAGCGCACTTTTGAGGGTAAACTCAGGAAACTCCAGCTGGCCGAGGCCGGTAAACGAAACAGCCCCGCCAATTAACATCAGCAGAACAAACATCCAGCTGATCACTTTGTTCTTAATACTGTAATGAGCAACATTCATGGATTAAACGCCCCGCTCCCAACGAAGTGGTTTCACATCCATATCCTGCTTTAACACACTGGCCCCAACAGCGACGATCTGATCGCCTTTATTGATGCCTGACAGTACTTCAATTCCCTGTGCACGTACCTGTCCGAGTATTACTTCTACTGATTCCAGCTTTTGGTTTTCCGCATTGTAGCGCCAGACACTCGTTTGCTGTTTTTCGTCACTTCGAAAAATGGCGCTCTGAGGCAACACAGCAATAACTGAGCTCGTCTCCTGGTTCATTACCGCCATATCAAACAACAACTCGGCACTCATACCCGGCAATACGTTGAGGCTCTCAGGACGAACAAGGCTAAATACCACTTCATACGTCTGGGTGCCCGGGCTGACCTTGCTGGCATGCTCTTTATAGGACACCGGGTAAAGTGCATCTTGCGATCCGAAACGCACCAGAGGTTGATACTTCTCACTCAACCCCTTGTTATTAAGTGTCAGCAACAAGGATTCCGGCACCTGGATTTGCACATCCAGCAACTGGTCTCCCTGAAGAGACAAAACAACCTGTGTCGGCTGGATCATCTGATGATTATCCAGCGCAACCTTGGCGACAATACCGGAAAACGGCGCTGTCAGTCGTGTGTAGTCAAGCTGATCGCGAGCAGTTGCCAATGCCGCCTTGGCTGACTTTAGTGTGGCTTTGGCGGTATCGTATTCCGCCTTGGAGATCAGCTTACGTTTATAGATCTCTTCTTTACGCTTAAAATCGACAGCTGCCAGTTCATAATTGGCTTCTGCATCCATTAAGGCATTCTTGGCATCACGCTCATCCAACTGTGCCAATAGCTGGCCCTTTTCCACCTTTTGTCCTTCAATCAGGTCCAATTGAACCAACTCGCCACTAATACGAAATGCCAAATCTGCCTGCTGGCTAGCCGCTACTCTGGCCGGGAAAATTCGTGTCTGTTGGCTGGATGCATCTCCGATAGTCATTAGCTTCACCGGACGCGCTTTATCTTGCTGTGGGGCGGCACTTTCCGCAAAACCACACCCGGTAAGAAGAGTGCTTGAGATCAAAAGAGCGAGAGCACTCAAAGAGGCCGATTTCATAAAAGTCTTTCCATTATTGTGATTTCTATAACAATTCTATCGTGCTAGAGTGTTCATAAATACAAAACAATTAAAGACTCTCGGTTCCGGATTTCGGTACAACAACCGATTTCATACGATTTAGGCATACCCAATGAAGACAGAAGATCTCAAACTATTCCATCAGATAGTAGAAACAGGCAGTATGAGCAAGGCATCAAAAATACTTAATTTGCCTAAGTCAAGTATCAGTCGTCGTTTGAAAGGACTGGAAGATGAGCTGAATTTGCAACTATTTCACCGACAGAATCGATCGATATTGCTGACTGAAGCCGGCAACATTCTTTATGAGAACTCCAAGTCCGCTCTTAACCAGCTCGAACTCAGTATTGAAAAAGCCACAGCACCAAAGCAGGAAATTACCGGTCATCTACGTATTCAGGTACTGCCTCTTCCCAACCTGCTCAACATTG
>NZ_JAKRFQ010000554.1 GCF_022347985.1 Photobacterium sp. OFAV2-7 | reverse complement strand
AGCGACAATGAACATGTGAAGGCCACCCCAAAGGTGGCCTTTTTATTTGTCGGAATATGGCTTGCTCATGATTGCCCTGTTTTGCATAAGCTTCTGCCAGCGAAGTAGCATTTGCGGCTGGCGGAGAAAGGGTCAATTAACGAGGGACGGAAATCCAGAGAAAAATACGCAAAAAGAAGAGAAAAAGATTAAGCACTTGGTATTAAGGCAGCAGCTTGGCAAGAGCGATAAGCAGTAGGAAATAGATGATAAGCACCAGAAAAAAAAGCATCAGGATACCCAGCAGCAGGCTGATGGCTGTTAAGGCGATACTGTAGAGATTAATATTTGCAGCGAAGAAGAGAAAAGCGAGTAGGACCGATAGGAATAGGACGCCGCTTGCCGCCCCCTTCATGTCTGAGGCAGAAGGACAAATATGGCTAGTAATGGATGCCATCGCAAAAAACCAAACGATAAACTTCAGTTTTCCCTGATTTAAAAGCTCGGTAAAGAGCGTCAGAGCGTGTCCTATATTTAGTGCAAAAACGTCCAGGTAACCAGAGATACTGCTGACAGCTAACAGCTTGTTCTGGTTGGCTCCTATCAGCTGCCCAAAGCCGTAATTGGGGTAGATAGCTGCCGATATGATAGCCATGGTCAATAGACCGCCGAAGATGGGGGCAATGCCAATGAAGAACCGTCCGCATTGCTGGTAAAGGCTCTTAGGATTAAAGCTGTGATGGACATAACCAAGTTGACTACTGCCGTTTAATTGCAGCAGCTTGATCTCATGGATCTTATGCCGGGCAAGCACGCACAGCAAGGCGTGGCTGAGTTCATGAACCGGGGTGCCGATAAAGGCAGTAAGGTAGCGCAAACGGTATTTTCCGTACTGCGCCAACTTGGATGCAGCATAAACCTCAAGCTGGCGAACGAGCACCAGCATGCTAATGAAAACTGAAAAGAGAAGAAATAGCTGCATATTATTTTGTGGTTTATTGCTCTATGGTCAGTGAGCTTCCCGGCTTATTTAGCATATTGTGTAACAAGCCTCCGTGCTGGGCAAAATAGGTTGAGAAGTTATCGGCAGCATCAATCATGGCTGATTTATATGAGCCGGTGCTTTGCCCTTGAAAGTGTACCACTTTGCTAATGCTCGCGGGACTACCAATTGTGAGTTGCATGGACACGTTGGCAATAGTTTTGCCAGATTTGGTTGTCTTGGCCCGGAACTTTACCGGTATGCACGAAGTGCGTTGATTGGATAGGGAACTTTGGCCCAATGCGAACTTGTCAGACTGAATCGCACTTTCAATGGCTGGCAGGTAGAACTTATCATCGAGGCGAGAACGGCTCTTTTTGACCTCAAAGCATGTACTCTGGGAAAATTGGTTTCTTTTATCGAACAGTTTCGCGATTTTATTAAGGTAACTGCCTGCCTGTTTCGATTGAGATTGAATGACAATCGCACGCTCAGAAGCCAAAGTGAGTTGGCTTTCATTAGCCTGGATATACAAGTAATCGTTGAGAGAAAGCTCAGTGTTTTCAGAAATCGCCCCAAACGGTTTTAAAGCCATCTGCAGTGAACTCTCGTAAAGAGCTACAGTTTCGCTTTGGCTCACCACTCCCATTGCGTAGTAGATGCCCTCATCGGCAGCAATATTCTTCCAGGTAATCTTGGGTAACAGCACATTGCTACTGTCAATTGAGTTAGAGGCCTCTGTCTGGTAGTTTCCGCCGCTCTGCGAGGTCGAAATATTGACATTAACAGAGCTACTTACATTTGAATAGAGTGATTTGGCGATATCAGCCATGGCATCTTGCTTGGCTTTCTCTATGTTTTCGCCCAAGCCAATACCTGTGATATAGCCTGGAATAGGCTCCGGAGCCTCAACCCAACTCGGAGCAGACCAAGCCGTAATTGGTATTAGTAGCGCTAAGGTTAAAATGTTCTTAATCATCAAATTACACTAGCCTGAAGTAGATTCTTGTAATAGGTCTGCTTGGTGTGAACTTTCTTCAGGTAGTTTCTGGTTTCCTTGTAGGGGAAATCATTGACTAATGACTGGTACACATCGTCTGGTTGCAGCGTATTTACCTTGTCAGCAAGGCGGGACAGAGACCCTTTTCCTGTAAAGTGTTTGGCAACGGCCCCGATACCGCCGTTATAAGCAGATATAGCCAGATAGGTTCGTATGGTCGGGTCATTGACTTTTCTCAGGTAGTGCGCCTGAAGAACATTGAGGTAGGCCGTACCAATATCAATGTTAAAGTCCGGCTTGAACAGAACCTCTGGTGGCAGAAGCTTTTCCTGGCCTAAATAGCGCTTGGTGACATCGCGGCCAGCTGAGGTCGGGACGACCTGCATCAGACCATACGCTGGTATATGGGACTGTGCCATTGGGTTGAAATGGCTTTCAGTGTGCATAATAGCCAGAATCAGGTCTGGTTCGACTTCCCATTTGCTGGCGTTTTTTAGAACGGTAGGCATATAGGTCATCGCTTTTTTTGCAATACGGTCGGTCGGGTACGACATGCTGACCTTGGTCAGCTGCAACCCGTTGTTTTGCTTAAACGATGATGTTTTGGCGGTGCGGGTCAGCTCATTGACATTAACATCAGGCAAGACTTTTTCGTTCGCTGTCAGGCGTGAGGGGGTAGCACCCGCGAGAACAGGATCTTTGTTGTAAGCCTGGGCTGTCGTTTCTGTTTTCAGCTCATTGAGTTGATTATTAACGACGGCGTTGAGCTCTTTTTCAGTTAGATTATTACCGACAACCTCGACAGTAATTTCTCCAGTTTCAAAATTGACCGAGCGTTTGATATCGTTATTTTGACTGTACTGGACCCAGGTAGTTTTATTTGTCAGTTGTGGCGTGTCCCACTTCTCTGAAAGCTCTTTTTTTACCTCGTTAAACTTTGCCAGATATTCTGCTTTCGAGTTTTCGAAAGCGTCAATCGATGCCTGTTTAGATTCGCTGAATGACGAGAGCATACTCGCTTTTCTCGCGCTGAAGCTGTCGGTTTCTACCGTATCTTGGGCAATGGCTAAGCTTGAAATCAAGCTCATGCCAAGCACAATTGATGTAACAAACTTAGCCATATCGATTATTCCTTACATCTCACCAAGAGCTTGTGCTATTTCATCTGCCAGCTTTTTGTTTTGCGCTGGAGTAGACTGAGGAGCTACAGCTACTTGCTTTTGCTCTGGTGCCGGAGCCTGTGTGTTTACGGCAGTAACGATGTTTTCAACATTCTGCTTGAAAACGTTACGTGGCAGGCCAGCGTGTACATAGAAGTAACCATCAGGTCCGCGGAACGAACGAATGATTTCCACACCTTCGAGCTCTACATTGGCAATTGCTTCCATTTCAGAAGAGGTGGCAGCGCTGGCGCCGGCGGAACCATTTACACCTAGGGTGCCGGTTTTGTTCTTCACTTTGGAGATAATCTCGGATTTCACCTGATCAGCTAGCTCTTTT